>CAMDZY010000001.1 GCA_945910975.1 uncultured Clostridia bacterium
GTTGCGCCTGCGCACCGCATTGGGCATCGACGCGCAGGAATACGAAACGCAATTTCTGATGCCGTTTGAGCCGTTGGAAGCATTGTTGCAGCGTTTTGCCGAGCAAAATCTCTGCCGCAAGACTGCCGGCCGCTGGGTACTGACGCCACAGGGCTTTTTGCTCTCCAACCAAATCATATCCTCCCTTCAGTTGGCGCAGCAGCAATCCAAGCCGCTGGCAAAAAAACGATAAAAAACAAGCTGTGAAAATCGGAGCGCTCCGATTTTCACAGCTTTTGTAATTGTGACAGGTCGCTGTGCGCGATTGCCCTACTTTTTTTGAAATCATATATACCGCTGCGTGGCGACGTCCATCATGCCGCGCGTGCACAAGCGCACGGAGGGAATGACCGGCAGGGACATGAACGAGAGGGTCATAAACGGGTCGATGCCGGCACTCACGCCCAGGGTGTGGGCGGCGGCTTTGGCGTCCTCCAAATTGCGGTTGACGGTCACAAGGTCGCTTTGGCTCATCAGACCTGCCAGCTCCAACACCACATTGCCGACCGCTTCGCCGTCTTTCACCACTGTGATCCCGCCGCCCTGTTGGACGATCCGGTTGGCGGCTGCGGCCATGTCGGCATCGTTGGCGCCGACGACAATAATATTGTGGCTGTCGTGCGAGATAGAGGTGGCGACTGCGCCGTGCTTCAGCCCATAGCCCTGAATATAGCCAAGGCCGATGTGACCGGTGCCATGGTGGCGCTCAATCACTGCGATTTTCAAAATGTCTTTCGCGGTATCCACGCGGTCGGCGCGTCCGGCGTCCACGGTGATGATCTGTCCCGGCACCATGCCCATCACGGCCAGATCCCCTTGCGTCCGGAACTGCTCCGGTTGCAGCGGCGCGACTTGGAATGTGTGCAGCGCGCGGTCTTGCAAATTCTTTTCGACCGCAGGCGCGGCAAGCGGGCACAAAACGCCATTTGTGTAGACCGCTGTTCCGTCGCAGAACACCTGCTCGACCTGGAAACTGTGCAAATCATCCACAACGGTAAAGTCCGCACAATAGCCCGGAGCAATTGCCCCGCGCCCGGTAAGACCAAAGCGCTGCGCCGCGTGTAGGCTTGCCGCGCGAACCGCCCAGATGGGGTCGGCTCCGTAACCGATCGCCGCGCGCACAATGGCGTCCATATGTCCCTTTTCCAGCAGATCTGACGGATGTTTATCGTCCGTGCAGAACAGGCAGCGGGCGGCATACTGCGATTGCAGCAGCGGCGCAAGCGCCTGTAAGTTCCGCGCGGCGGTTCCCTCGCGAATCATGATGTACTGGCCGCGCCGCAGCTTTTCCAGCCCTTCTGCCGCCGTGGCGCACTCGTGGTCGGAATCGATTCCGGCAGCGGCATAGGCGTTCAGGTCGTTGCCACTCAAACCCGGCGCGTGGCCGTCGATCGGCTTGCCGTGCAGCTGTGCGGCGGCAATTTTATCCAGCACATCGGGCGCGTTATGCGTCACGCCGAAGGCGTTCATCATTTCCGCCAGACCAATGACGCGCGGGTCATCATATAACGGTTCCAAATCTGCCTGCGTTAGCGTTGCGCCGGCTTCGTCAAAGTCGGTCGCCGGTACGCAAGAGGGCAGCATGAAGTGTACCTTCAGCGGCAAGCCCCGTGTGGCCTGCAATAGAAAGCGGATACCGTCCACGCCCATGACGTTTGCAATTTCATGCGGGTCGGTCACCACGGCTGTGGTGCCGTGGGGCAGCACCGCACGGGCAAATTCCACCGGGGAAACCAAGCTGGATTCCAGGTGAATATGTGAATCGATCAGACCGGGGCAGACGATTTTGCCCGTCATATCGATTTCCTGCAAGCCTTCATAGCTGCCGATACCCGCCACAACGCCATCGCACACGGCAATGTCCGCCACCAAAAGCTCGTTGGAAAACACGTTGACATAGGTGGCGTTTTTCAGCACCAGATCGGCACGCTGCCGACCGGTCGCAACCTCCATCCGGCGCTGAGGCTGTTCCCGCCGGGAAAGAACGGAGTTCTCAAATTTTGTCATATCTGCACAAATCCTTTCCGCAAAATGCGCATACTTTTTATTATATTGTATCACTTCATCCGCTGTTTTCCAAGAGGTCAAAATTCACAAATTCTACAGGTTAAATTTGTACGGCGCGGCGCAGTTGTTCGATAAATTTATCGTGATCCACGCGGTACACAACATCTACCGGTAGGGTTGGCTTTGCACTCAGCCGTTCATCTACCACCAGCTTGCCGTCGCACCAGCCGCCGGAGCAGTCAACGTCGCATTGCACGCGGCGCACCTGCTCCAGCATGGACGGATCCAGCAGCCCCGCCACGGCGACCGCATCATGCACCGGCGTCATGCCCTCCGGCGCGGTTTTCAGCAGATTTGTGCGGCGGATGTAGTCCTTGATCATATCCGCCATCCAATCGCCCAACTCGGACAGACCGCGCAGGCTTTCGGCATCCTCATAGGTTACCATCGCCGAGCCGGTCGCTTCCAACGGATAGACCTGCACCGGGCAGCCGCTGTGCAGCACGATCTGCGCCGCCTCCGGGTCGTGATAAAAATTGGCTTCGGCAGCGGGCGTGCGATTTCCGCCGTAAATGCCGCCACCCATCAAAACGATCCGCTCGATTTTTGCACAAATATCCGGCGCCATGCGCAGCGCCATCGCCACATTGGTCAGCGGTGCCGTGGCCACCACGGTAACCGGCATGGTCGCCGCGCGGAGCGTTTCCACGATAAAGGTACACGCGTGCTGCGGCTGCACCTTTTGTTTCGGCTCCGGCAATTTTAAATACTCCTCGTGAATCGTGATCTCCTCGCCGTCCACAATGCAGTGCAGCTGCTGCGCACGTACGTTCTGCGCGCGCCCCGGCATGAGATCGCACACCATCGGCGCAGGGCAGCCGGCATAAACCGGGATGTCCGCGTGCAAAAATTCCACCAACCGCAGCGCATTGTCCGCCGTTGTTTCCAGCGGCTTATTGCCATGCGTGACGGTAATACCTAAAATGTCATATTTCCCGCTCCGAATCGCCAAAATCAACGCCACGGCATCATCATTGCCGGGGTCACAGTCAAAAATCATGGGTTTGCGTTGCATTGTTGTGTCCTCCTGTGTGATATATTTATGACAGCCTGAACCGCCGAAGGGCGGTTTTTAACGCGGCGTATGCCGCCGCCAAAAATGATTGCATTTGATTCGCCGCTATGGCGGCGAACTCTGTGGATTATTCTTCGTCTGGGACATATTCTGCAATGTCCTCGATCCTGCATGACAAAGCGGCACATAGCTTGTTCAATGTCTTTGTTTCTATGTTTTCATTTGCGCGAAGCCGCCGGACGGTTTTACTGTCGATGCCGCAGCGTTCTCTCAACTGATACGTCGACACACCGCGTTGCTTCATAATCACCCATAACTTATCAAATGTTATCATGGCCTACCTCCATATTGACATTTGTTAGTATGGGGGTTATAATCTTTTATATTAAGGGGATATAATCCCCACATTTATAATATTGATGGGGTTAAAATGCAAAAGCGGCCGTTTCTCATGGTTTTTCAAATCATGAGAAACAGCCGCCGGTGCTTATCTGTGTTCAACTTAGCCCGCTGCAGCGTTGGTGCGTTCTTCCGGGGTTTCGATGCGGCGGATGTTGGCGCCAAGGGCGCGGAGCTTGCCGATGATGTTTTCGTAGCCGCGCTCAATATAGTGGGCGTCTTCTACCACGGTGGTCTGGTCGGCCACAAGACCGGCGATGACCATGGCGGCGCCGGCACGCAGGTCGCACGCCTTGACCGCGCAGCCGTGCAGCTGTTCCACGCCGTCGATGATGGCCAGCTTGGTGTTCACCTGAATGGATGCGCCCATACGGTTCAGCTCGGCGCAGTAGCGGAAGCGGGTGTCATAAATGCTCTCGGTAATCAGGCTTGTCCCCTGCGCCAGCGCCATGCACACAGCAAACTGCGACTGCATATCGGTGGGGAAGCCGGGATAGGGCATCGTCTTGACATTGACACGCTTCATTCTGCCGTGGCGCTCGACGCGGATGGCGTCGTCATACTCTGTCACCGTTGCACTCATTTCGCGCAGCTTCGCCGTGATGCAGTCCATATGCTTGGGAATCACATTTTGCACCAAAACGTTGCCTGCGGTGGCCGCAGCCGCGACCATGTAGGTGCCGGCTTCGATTTGGTCGGGAATGATGGTGTAGCTGCCGCCGCGCATCATCGGTACGCCGCGGATCTTGATCACATCCGTGCCTGCACCGGAAATTTTTGCGCCCATTGCGTTCAGGAAGTTCGCCAAGTCTACAATGTGCGGCTCCTTGGCGGCGTTTTCAATGATCGTGGTGCCGTTGGAGAGCGCTGCGCCGATGATGATGTTCATCGTTGCGCCCACGGATACCACGTCCAAATTCACGCGGCCGCCGGGGAGGCCTCCTTCCGGCGCGGTGGCGCAGACATAGCCGTTTTGCACCACAACATCCGCGCCGATTGCGGAAAAGCCTTTGATATGCTGATCGATGGGGCGAACGCCAAAGTTGCACCCGCCAGGCATGGCGACCTTTGCATGGCCAAAGCGGCCGAGCTGTGCGCCGATCAGGTAATACGATGCGCGAATGCGCCGCACCAATTCGATCGGCGCGACCGAATCGCGCACATGGGTGCAGTTGATCTCCACCGTGTTCGCGCTCAGCCGGCGAATGCCCGCGCCCATGCTGTCGAGAATCTCAAGCAGCAGCCGCACATCGGAGATATCGGGAACATTTTCGATCCGGCAAACGCCGTTGACAAGCAAGGTTGCAGGCAAAATCGCAACCGTTGCATTTTTTGCGCCGCTGATGGGGACAGTACCGTTTAGCGGTGTTCCGCCATTTATCAAGTATTTAACCATAAAACTCCTCTTTTTCGACATCCAACCTGTAATAATTGCGTCTGTAGAAGTATTTTTTGCCAATGCCACAGCGCCTGCCGGCGATGTGCGACTGTCCGGAGAATCCAATCCATATGTAGCCATTTCTCCGGGATATTTCCATTGTACCACAGCTACAGACAGATGTAAAGAAAAAATTACAAATCGGCTACAGAAGTTGTCATAATTCTGCGCAGCCCTTTGGGGTAGTGATTTTTTAACAGCCCGTTTGCGCCCTTTGCCCAGCCGATGGAGAAGCCGTCCACCTGCACCAGCGTCCAGCCCTTTTGCTGTCCCGGCAGCGCTTCGCCGTGTAGGTACTTTGCAATTTCTTCGCTGTCAGCGGCATAATTGACGTTTTGCGGCGCGTCTTTTGCCCAAAGTGCCAATGCGTGTGCCGGTTCAAAGCGCCCCTTCAGCGCCTGCCCCAAGGCCAGACCGGGGCGCAAAACCCGCAGTCCGCGCAGCCGGGGCAGCTGCGTTGGTGCCCAAAAAATTTCTTGCCCGAACGAAATTGCCTTGCCCTGCGGTAAGGTCGGCAGGGCAACATAATCCGGCGGCAGTGCGGAAGCCGGTTCCTCCGGCGCGGCACAAAATTGGGCGCCCTCGCGGCGCAGTACGGCGGCAAAATGTCCCTCGCCGCGAAGCCGATGCGGCCAAAGGCGGAACGTGTTCGCCAATTCGGCACGACCGCCCGCAACCCAGTCCGGCCGACCCGGTGCAAACCACGGCGCATGGGTCTGCTCCACCGAAAAATCCGGGTGCGATGCTAAAAATGCCGCGATCACGCCCTCGTTTTCCTCCGGGGCAAAGGTGCAGGTGGAATACACCAGCCGACCGCCGCCACGGAGCATTTTACCGGCATTTTCCAAAATTTCCAGCTGCCGCCGGGCGCATTTTTCCACCGTCTGTCGGCTCCAATCCGTCACGGCCGCTTCTTCCTTGCGGAACATTCCCTCGCCGGAGCAGGGCGCATCTACAAGTATTTTGTCAAAAAAGTTTGGAAAAAACCCTGCCAATTTTTTGGTGTCCTCGTTTAACACCAGTGCATTGGCAACGCCCATGCGCTCAATGTTGCGGGACAAAATTTTTGCACGCGCCGGGTGATACTCGTTGCACACCAATAATCCCTCGCCCTGCATCGCCGCAGCAAGCTGTGTCGATTTTCCGCCCGGCGCAGCGCACAGATCCAGCACACGTTCGCCGGGCCTTGCATCCAGCAGCCTTGCCGCCGACATGGCCGACGGCTCCTGCAAATAGTAGACGCCCGCCTCGTGATAGGGGTGCAGACCGGGACGGGATGCCGGGTCATAATAAAACCCGTTCGGCTCCCACGGTACCGGCTGACGCAAAAACGGCAGCGGCAGCGGCTTGGTTTTCAGCGGATTGAACCGCAAGCCCACATTGCGTGGGCGCTGATAGGAAGCCAGAAAATCGGCATATTCTTCCCCCAACAAGCGCTCCATCCGCACCAAAAATTCCTCCGGCAACATCGTTGTCCCTTCTTTCCGTACACAGTACCTTCATCATAAGGGATTTTCATGCAATGTGCAACCTTTTTTTGTAAAATGCTTGACAGACAGTGTCGGGTGTATTAAAATAGTGTACGATATATAACGACTGCTATATAAAGAGGGGAAGCTCATGCCGCCGAAAGTCAAAATCAGTCGGGAAAAAATTGTGGCCGCCGCCACCGATTTGGTGCGCAAGCGCGGAGTGAATGCGCTCAATGCCCGCTCGGTTGCCGATGCGCTCGGCTGTTCCACCCAGCCGGTATTCTCCAATTTTGCAACGATGGAAGAACTGAAAAACGCCGTTCTGGACACTGCCAACCGCCTGTATTTGTCCCACCAACAGCAGGCCATGCAGCAAGGCGACCTCCCACCCTACAAGGCAAGCGGCATGGCGTACATCCGCTTTGCAGCGGAGGAGCCGGAGCTGTTCCGGCTGCTGTTCATGCGCGACCGCTCGCACGAAAAGACCGATGAGGCCACCGATGAGCTGAAGCAAATGACCGTGCTCGTCAGCCGCAACACCGGCCTTTCGCAGGAAGAAGCGTTTCGCTTTCACATGGAGATGTGGGTGTACGTCCACGGCATCGCCACAATGTTGGCCACGGCGTTTTTGCCATGGGATTGGGAACAGATCAGCCAAATGCTGACCGATGCCTATTGCAGTATGCAGCAATATTATTGTAAGGAGTGACCGCTATGGATGCCATAAAAACCGTTTCTCTCACCAAGCAATACGGCACGCTCACGGCCGTGGACGGCTTGGATTTGAGCGTGGAGCAGGGCGAATTGTTTGCGTTGTTAGGCGTAAACGGCGCAGGCAAGACCACCACCATCAAAATGCTGACCTGCCTGAGCCGTCCGACCGGCGGCGATGCGCTGGTGCTTGGCCACAGCGTCGCCAAGGAACCGGCCGCCGTGAAAGCCTGCATCGCCGTTTCCCCGCAGGAAACCGCCGTTGCGCCCAACCTGACCGTGCAGGAAAATTTGGCGCTGATGTGCGGCGTGCATCGGTTTTCCCGGCAAAAGACCCGCGAAATGGTCGCAGAACTGACAGAGCAGCTGGGGCTGGGGGAAATTCTCACCCGCCGCGCCGGGAAACTGTCCGGCGGCTGGCAGCGCAGGCTGAGCATCGCCATGGCGCTGGTCAGCGAGCCGGAAATTCTGTTTTTGGATGAGCCGACGCTGGGGTTGGATGTGATTGCCCGCAGTGAATTGTGGGACTGGATCCGCACGCTTAAAGGAAAAGTGACAATTATTTTGACAACACATTACATGGAGGAGGCCGAAGCGCTCTCCGACCGGATCGGCATCATGAAGGATGGACATCTGCTTTGTTGCGGCACTGCTGCACAGCTGATGCAGCGCAGCGGCACCGATTCGTTGGAAGCAGCGTTTCTTCGCGTGGTAAAGGAGGGGATCGTATGATGGCGCTTGCCGCGCGCAACCGCAAGGAAATTTTGCGCGACCCGATCAATCTGCTATTTGGGTTGGCGTTTCCGGTTGCATTGTTATTGTTGCTTACTGCCATTCAATCCAACATCCCGGTACAGTTGTTTGACGCATCGTCGCTGACGCCGGGCATTTGTGTGTTTGGCCTGTCCTTTATGACGCTGTTTTCTGCGCAGCTTTTGGCCAAGGATCGCGGCAGTGCGATGCTGCAACGGCTGTACGCAACGCCGCTGCGTGCGCGGGATTTCATTCTTGCCTACACCCTGCCGATGCTCCCGCTGAGCATCCTACAGTGTCTTGTCTGTTGTGCAACGGGTCTTCTGTTGGGAATGACGCCGACATGGAACCTTTTGTTTGGAATTGTGTTGATTGTGCCGGTGTCGCTGCTGTTTATCTCGCTCGGCCTGTTATGTGGCAGCGTGTTCAATGACAAGCAGGTCGGCGGCATCTGCGGCGCACTTTTGACCAACCTGACCGCGCTCACCTCCGGCATCTGGTTCGACCCGATGATGGTTGGCGGCGTATTTGGGAAAATTGCCAACGCAATGCCCTTTTTGCACGCGGTGGAGTTGGAACGCGCGGCATTCCGCGGCGAACTATCCCTGCCCCACCTGTGGTGGGTGCTGGGCTATGCCGCCGTGGCCGGGATTGCCGCAATTGCTTTGTTCCTGCGGCAGATGAAACGGCAGTAAAAAAGCTGTCTGGCCAGAGAAGTCGACAAAAGGCACAGCGCCCGTCTATGCGCAGAAAAGACAGCACAGAAGCCGGGCACCGGCATATTATTTTGATGATTGCATGTGCAGCAGGATTTAGCCAGTGGATCCCGAATTCCTCAAGTTTTTCAACTGCCTCAATCCTTGTAATTTTTATGTTTTGCTATTGCATTATCCCTTAATCTATGGTATTATATTTATGTGATTGATATGATATTTTTTATCATCATATATTATAATTTGAGCGAGGCGGTAATTTATGAATTAATATTATGCTGTATACAGGAGAACGCTTTGAAACACTACACTTTCGGGAGGATTAATTATGAAATGGATGAAAATATCGGCTTTGTTCTTGATGTTATTGTTGTTGCTACAAATGATTCCGATTTATGCAATTGCTGGTGATTCTTCCCTCTATATCATGCGCGGGGACATTAAAAAACCGATGAGGTAGCGGAACAGCCGTCTTTGCAGCATACGCATCTCGATATTTCAAGCGAAGTTGAGGAAGAAATTTGCCAGTTAGTCGGTACTGATCGTGAAATAGCGACACAGAAAATGGTATATGACTTTGCTGGAAATCTATACTATGTTGTAGAATTTAGCGAAACTGGGTATTTGATCTACCATGCAGACAGCGGATGCGTTATAGAATACTCCGCGTCGGCGCCGTCCCCATATGCAGCAGTGGAGGAAAATCTTTTTTATTGCGGTCCTACATATTACTATGTTTTCGATGGGAATACCTATTTTCATGCAATAGCAGACGAGTCCTTTGATGAAGCTGATAGCGAAATGCTCGAATCTGCGGAGACAAATTCAAACCAGCTTCACACAAAATGTGTGGAAGCTGCAAACGATAGCGTTTATTGTATAGACACCGCTGCAGCATCGGGTAGGCAGAACGATATAGCTGCGACAGCAAGCAGCGCCCATTACATATCAAAGTATTCGGTTCTTAAAAATCTAAAAACGGAAGCTCAAATGGGTTATTATACAAATCCCCGCGCCTCAGATGGTGGGGGATGCTGCGGCTATATCGCCGCCGGCATGCTATTGCTTTGGTACGACAAAGGAAAAGGCGTGAACGAAACCATTAATGATTTCGCCTATTTAAACAGCAATGGTTCTGCATTTCGGGGAGGAGATTTTACGCGATATCTGCGCAGCCTTGGACAATATGACGCTTCGGATGCTACCGGCGTTCTTCCGGGGGATGAGTCCATGCGCGATATAATAAGTAAATACGCACGCAAGAAATATTGTGTCACAACGACTGATGCAACCATTATACCTAGTGCATCAAAAGTTTGTACGTGGCTACGTACATATAATGCTCCAGTAATAGTATTTGGAAATTTTGAAAAAAAGGGTAGCGGTTCGTATCATGCGGTTCTGGCATATGGATGGTACGATGATAACCGTATAATTGCCAATTATGGCCATGAATATTATAACGAAGTAACGATCACGGCGCCACTGTTTTCATTAGGCAGTATCCTATGCGTAACAGATATCAGACCTTATAATCCGGTTATAAACGATATTCCATCTACAAATTGGGCATATAAGGCAGCGGTATACTGTAAGCGGTATGGGATTATTGATAACGGTATCACTAACTTTAACCCCAGCATGAAAACAACCCGAGGAGCATTTATCAACGCTATGTATCAACTTGCTGCTGCACCTGAAATAAGTGGTTCGGCTGCTGTTGAAAGAAGGTTTACAGATTTTAATGCAGCAACCTCATACCACGATGCTATCGTATGGGCTTATCAGAATGGAATTTTGGCTGGAACATCCGACACAACGATTGCACCGGGCAATGGCGTAACCAGAGAGCAGGCAGCGGTTTTCCTTCTCCGTTTTTCGGGCTATCTTACTTGCTTTTATGCATCAAGGGGTGGACCTGCCGCTTCGAAATTTTCGGACTACAGTAATGTTTCGAGTTATGCAAGAACGGCTATTGACTGGGCAACAAGACGATATTTGATCAACGGTATTGATGGGGCACTCCTTCCAAAGAACACCTTAACTAGAGATCAGGCCGCCCAATTAATATACAGCTTTGTGAACCACGCAGAGCACTGACTTGGAGCCACGTATTGAGAGTTAGGAGGTAAGTGCAGATGAAACGGAAATTATTATGTCTGCTACTTGTTGTAGCCATGATGATTTTGACCTGCTGTGGAGGAAAGCATGGGATCGATCAGCGGGACTACAGCATGACGCCGCTGTGCATCATGTCGGATTTTGCCGGATTGTCTATGGTTCGTGATACGGAAATCCAATTTTTCCGAGTGCCTTACACCGGACCGGATGCTCGGGTTTGCGAAACCTTTACTGTGCATAACTCCGGCAAGACCAACCGGCTGTCGTTGGTATACCCGTCCTTGCTGTATGCATTTGACGAGAAACTTCCTATGGTGATGGTTGACGGGAAGGTATGTACAGACTGGTGGGGCGCTGCAAGCATCGATGAAATTGCACAGGCACGGGAAAACGGTACGCTGGTTCAAAATTTGAACAATGGCGTCTGGTTCCGGCGGGCATTTGAAAACTGGCCGGAGTTGGGGGAGCAAAGCCACAAGATAGATGTCCCGGGGCTGGACAGCAACAGTGAAGCAATCGAAACGATTTATTACCTGTCGTATTATGTGCAGGAGGTGACAATCCCGGCTGGAGAAAGTGTGGAAGTCACAGTGAAATACGATCTGACAAATGCTTCCACTATCGACTTTTTCCGTTTGGAGGACGAGATTCCCTGCACCAATCATACGGTGCACATATCCATCGAACCGGACGGCAAACCCAATGCCGTCCAAATCACCGACCAAAATCTGACGGACAAATTACCGGAAGGCGATTCCTGGACAGTAGAACTGGCACCAGAGAAGACAGACTATTTTATCACAGTTCAATAGTCCGCTTGATCAACAGTCGGTACCCTGCGCGGTTTCGCGCAGGGTACATTTGTCTGTCATGCTTCCTCATCCGGCGCATAGACCGGCCGGATCGCTTTTCTGCGTCCCCAAATGAGCACCCAGCACGCAAGCATCGCAATCGCGCCGCACAGCGTCACGCAAAGGCGGTAATCGAGCACCTCGCCCAGTGCGCCGATGGCAAGCGCGAAAATTGCACCGCCAAGGGTGAGGAGCATATTGTCAAAGGCATTGATGCGTGCGCGCAAATGCTCCGGTATGTAACGCTGTACCGCCGCATTGCGCACGATGGCGCTGTTGCTGCCAAGAAACCCGCAGATGCCGCGATTGACCAACATCAAAGGGTATGGCAGCCAGAGCAGACACATATCCATCACTTCATAGACCTGATACACCAAAAACGTAAAGGGAAAACGCTTTTTCTTTGGAATTTCCACGCGGTATTGCAGCGCACTGCCGATGCTTCTGCCCAAAAATTCCGCAACGGAGAAAAGCGAATACATGGTGGCCGTCATGCCGGGCGCGGTGCGGAAAAACGCGATCAAAATCGGCGCATAGCCCTGTGCAACGCCGTTGGTCACGGCCATGTATTCATAAATGCTGCGCAGACCGCGTTCGTGCCTGAGGTATGCCGCGGCCTCCTTGATATCCCGCCACCACGCGCCGAGCGAGTAGCGCGACTTTTCCGCTACGCCGGTCTGCGTCACGCGGATGCGGCTCTCGACCAATGCCGCCAAAAGCGATAGCGCGCCTTGCGTCAACAGCAGCATTGCCACGCCGAGCGTGTCGAGTAGAATTGCTGCAAGCGGCATCATAATGACCTTTAACACCGGATACAGCATCGTTGACACCGCATAGCCTTTCTGCTCCATGCCCTCCGGGATCAGGCTGGGGTAAATGCTCTGAAATGCCAGTTCATCCACCGAACCAAGGCACGCCAGTAGCAGCGACACCGCAAGATAGCCGGAATAGGAAAATTCAAATTTGAGCAAGTACAGCCCCATGCAGGCGTAAATCACGCCGTTGCACACATCGCCCGCCACCAAAACCGTTTTGCGCGGCAGCCGATCCATCAGCGGCGCGATCATCACGGGCAAAAGCAGGTAGGGAATCAGCTCGATTGCCAAAATCAGCGCCGAGGCCAGCGTGCTGCCGGTTTCGTCGAACACGAGAAACGACAGCGCAAACCCACCTGCGATGCCGCCGATTGCGCCCAGCGCGGATGCGAGCGTGACCAGTGTAAAATTTTTTGTCCAAAGCGTTTGTTTCATGTTCCATTCACCTCTGCTATTATTGTAGCAGAATCCTTAGACAAAGGAAAGCCGGTACATTTGGGAAAATGAACCGGCTTTTTTGCGGTTAAATCGGTTGAAAAGGCACTTTGACAGGAAAATTTGCGAGCAGTGCAAATGCCGCCTTGTACTGTCGGTTCGCCTGATACCATTCCAGCACCCACGGCAGGTGGAATCCCGCGTAGCCGATGGGCTGGTTGCGGCGCAGCGCGTCAAATGTTGTCAGCAGTTGCTTTCCGTATTCCGCATGGGTTAGATAATCGGGATGTTCCAGCCGATAACGAACCAGTGCGCACATTTTTTTGTACAAATCTCCGGGCAAAACGTCAGGCGTCATTTCCTTTGCCTTGTCCAACGCCGCCAGCGCCTGTTCACGCTTGCCCAGCTTTTCACAGCAGACCGCCAGCTTGTGCAGGGATAGCGCACCGGGGTCGGACAGTGTGGAAAAATAGGCGTATGCGTCGGCGTATTTGCCCGCTTCGATCTGCGTGGCGGCGCGGTTATAGCGGATGTGTTCCAGCGACACGTCATGCCGTAACGCGCGTGCCAGCCGTTCGGCAATTTGAAAATGCCGCTCCATATTGGCCAGATCGATTTGATTGGCATAGCAGTTGCCCATAAACAGGCGGGTGTCGAGCATTAGGTACGGGCGTCCCTCTTTGGCAGCCAAGTCGTAGGCTGTCTGCAAATATTCCACCGCCTTGGGGTAGTTCTCCCCCGATTCATAGGCTTCCACACCGGCGACATAATAAAAATAGGCATTGGGACACAGCGCGATCGCTTCGGGATAGCGGCCTTGCAACACCCGCTGCAAGGCCAGCGTCCGCGTGTCCATGCACGCTTCCAGGCTCACATCCAGCGGCTCCGCGCCCGGCTGGTTCAGGCGCTGTAGCAGCATCAAATCCAACCCCGCGCCGGTGCGAAAATGGCGCTCGACATCAGCCAGCAGCTCGTCAAGTGCTTCAAAATCCCCGGAAAACAGCGCTTCATATGCCCTGTTGCACAATTCCCGCGCTTCGGCGTCAAGCTCCGTAGAAATTTCCAGCCGCTCCAACAGCAGGCGCAGCACCGCATCGGAGGGTGCCGCCTTTCCCTGTTCAATTTTAGAAAGATAGGAAACCGCGCAAATTCCCTTGCACAGCCCCTCCTGACTCCAATTGCGGAGCAGTCGCTCCCGGTGAATCAGTACACCATAATCGTCCACAGTATCACCTTACTTGTTTTTCTTTCCCCACCGATTCAGGACAATCGCGGCAACCATGCCTGCAATGGCAATGACCACGCCAAGGACAATCATGACCGTTGACATAATATTCATTGGCTCGCTCATAGGCGATAGATCCATCATACTGCTGATATCGCCTGTACCGAAGGGGTCAAATGCAAACATTTTGCCCACGATAACGCGCACCAGAATGCCAAGACCAATGAAGGACAGACCGCCAAGCATCGTATAGATGCCGCCCAGCCAGCCGTATTTGCGGAAAATTCGTCCGATGAATCCGGGCATCGTTTCAAGCTGTTCGGGCACCTGTTTCTGCGGCGGTTCCGGCGTGGTCGGCTTTTGATACGGTTCGTCGGAATCGGACAACAGCCAATCGATGCTGACGCCGAAGATTTCGGCCAGCAGCGGCAGCTTGGATGTTTCCGGCAGCGCATCGCCGGTTTCCCATTTGCTGACCGCCTGCCGCGACACGCCAACCAATTCCGCCAAGGCGTCCTGTGACAAAAATGCCCGCTTGCGGCACATCACGATTTTTTCAGATAGCTTCATATGTATCGCTCCTTGCTTTTAAGATGCTGTCATTTTACTCCAAATGCCGGTTGCGAGTCCACCATTTTGCCTTGGAACCTGCGCAACCAGCGGTTGCATCGCAAAAAAATCAGGGGAAACGGCCGAAAAATGACGCTTCCCCTGACAATTTTAAATCTCGTTGATCACCGGCAAAATCATGGGGTTCCGCTTGGTGTTTTTGTACAGGAATGCGGACAGATCGTTGCGCATGGTGGCCTTGATGGTGGCGAAGTCACGGATTCGGCGCTGCTGGCAATATGCCAGCGACTTGCCCGCGACAAATTTCAGTGCGTCCATCAAATCGTCGGATTCCTTTACATAGATAAAGCCGCGCGTGATGAAATCGGGGCCGGAGATCACGGAGCCGTCCTCGGCCGACACATTGACGCACACCACGATCATGCCGTCCTGCGCCAGATGCTTGCGGTCGCGCAGAACGACCGAGCCAACATCGCCCACACCGGTGCCGTCCACCAGAACCTGACCAGCCGGTACGGTTCCGGCCAGCTTGCAGGTCTTGCTGGTGCATTCGATCACGCGGCCGATGTCGGAAATCAGCACGTTTTTCGCGGACATTCCCATCTGCTGCGCCAGCTTGCTGTGCATCTGCAAATGGCGCTGTTCGCCGTGCAGCGGGATGAAATATTTGGGCTTTGTCAGGGCGTGGATAATTTTCAATTCTTCCTGACAGGCGTGGCCGGAAACGTGCAGGCCCTCGGACTTGTCATGCACCACATCGGCGCCCTTGCGGTACAGCTCGTTGATGATTTTGGAGATGGATTTTTCATTGCCCGGAATTGCGGACGCGGAGATGATAATGCGGTCGCCGGGTTGAATTTCCACCTGACGGTGGCTGGAAAACGCCATGCGGTAGAGCGCGGACATATTTTCGCCCTGCGAGCCGGTGGAAACGATGACCAGCTTGTTATTGGGGATGGATTTGATTTGATTCAAATCCACGATCGTATTCGCCGGAACCTTGAGGTAATCCAGCTCCGTGGCGACCTTCAGGATATTTTCCATGCTGCGCCCTGTTACGGCTACCTTGCGACCGTGGCGGTGCGCAATTTGCAGCACGGACTGGATGCGGTGCATATTCGAGGCAAAGGTCGTGACGATAATGCGCTGGTCGCAGCCCTTGAACTGGCGGTCAAGGCTTTCGGTCACGACAGACTCCGACGGCGTGTAGCCCTGCCGCTCGACATTGGTCGAATCGCACAGCAGCGCCAAAACGCCCTCCTTGCCCAGCTGACCCAGGCGGCCGAGGTCCATCATCCCCTCCTGCGCGGTGGGGTCGATTTTAAAGTCGCCTGTCATGACAATTTTGCCAACAGGTGTTTGAATGCAGAAGCAAACTGCGTCTGCGATTGAGTGGTTGACGTGGATAAATTCCACCTGGAAGCATCCGGCCTTGACCACATCACCGGGCTTGTGGGTGATGAGCTTGGTGGAGTCGAGCAAATTGTGCTCCTCCAACTTTAGTTTGATCAAGCCATTGGTCAGCGCCGTGCCGTGTACCGGCGCATTGACGGCCTGCAACACATAGGGCAATGCGCCGATGTGGTCTTCATGACCGTGGGTAATGAAGAAACCGCGCAGCTTGCTCTGATTTTTGACAAGATAAGTGACATCCGGAATGACCAAATCAATCCCGTACATATCGTCCTCCGGAAATCCAAGACCGCAGTCGACCACGATCATGTCTTTGCCGTACTCCAGAACGGTCATATTTTTGCCAATCTCATTTAGGCCGCCCAGAGAAATAATTTTCAATTTTTCTGCCATATTTTAATGCAATCTTCCTTTCTGTTCCCGGCTGCCTTCGCCCATAGCGCGCAAGAAACCGTGGGCAGCGTAACACAAATTATGTAACGGGAACCGTAATTTTATTTTCCGTACAAAATCCGCCGGTTGGGCGGCATATTTTTTGTCATGGGCACGGTGGACAGGAATATTATGCCACACGAGGACATCTGAATATACCCTATTTCGTCGTTTTTTCAGAAAGTTTTGATTCAGCCTGCCATGCAGGCGAGATGCGCATCCAAATTTTCGCCGCGCAGGAAGGGCATTCCGAATGCCATACCGTACCAAAAATAAGTATAGCACAAAATCTACCAATTTGCAATAGCGGGATATTTCCTTGCCCGGTTGGAAATTAAGATTGACAGCTTAGAGGAAATGTAATATAATAGATTATAGCATAAAAAGAAAGAGAGTGATATGTAATGTATTGTGCAAATTGTGGCTCCTACCTGCCTGACGACGCCGGTTTTTGCCCGTATTGCGGGGCAGTGCAAAGCCCACAGCCGCAGACCCCCACGTCAGTGCCGTCAAAAAAGAAATCCGCGGGGAAATTTATCGTTATTGCCATCGCCCTGGTGGCGGTTATCGGCGTTGTACTGCTGGTCAGCGCGCTGTTCGGGAGCAATGAGGAAGCACCGCTGAAAAACTATTGTAAGGTTTATGGCGACGGAAATGCCAAGGCAATGATGAAGCTGTATCCGACTGAGGTGCTAAAAAAAGGTTATGATATTCGCGATTTGGAGGATGCAGAGGATTTTCTGGATGATCTGGACTACAGCGAGGACGACGACTACGAGTTGGAGTACACCGTCAAGCAGTCCGAAAAGCTGGATGCGCGTGACCTTGAAGATTTTGCCGATTATATGGAAAGCAAATATCGCATGGACGCGGACGACTTCTCCAAGGCCTATCTGATACAGGTGCGGCTCGTTTCCGTGACGGACGGGAAGCGCAACGCCTCCAAGACCTGGGTCGTAAGCTACAAATACGATGGCGATTGGTATCTGGATACCTACGCACGGTATAACTGCGAAAGCATTCAAGAGCTGATTGACGATTTGTCTTGAGAAGGATTGACACGGAAAAATAAATCATATATAATAAATTACATATATTATAAGGAGGGCAAAACGTAATGTATTGTTCGAATTGTGGAAACTCCATGCCGGACGGCACGCAATACTGCCCCATGTGCGGTGCAGTGCAGGATGTAGCGCCGCAGGCGCCGGTAAATTACCCCAACAGCTATCCCAACCCCACTTATCCGGATTATGGTGCCGGTCAGATGCCTACGCAGAAGAAAAGCCCGGTTGCAAAATTTGTGTTGCTCGGCGTGGTCGCCGTGGCGGCAATCGCTTTGATCGCGGTCATTTGCTCGGCTTTGTTCAGCAGCGGCAGCGAAACTGCGTTGAAGAAGTTCTGCAAGGCAATCGAAAAGGGCGACGGCGAAGCGGTCGTCGAGGTCATGTACCCGGAAGATTCCACCCAATATTCCAATATGATGGAGTATGCGGATGAGTATGTAGAGAACATGGCCGATATGTACGGCGATGACTTGGATATTTCCTACGATGTTCGCAAGGAAGAGAAGCTCGACAGCGACACACTGGAGGATCTTGGCGATTATCTGGAAAGCCATTATGATCTGGATGCCGATCAGCTGTCCAAGGCATACCTGATGCAGGTTAAGCTCACGCTCGCCGGCGACGACGACAAAGATACCGAAAAAATGTGGATCGTAACGTACAAATACGATGGCAATTGGTATCTCGATTCTGATCTTTACACCAGCGTAGATTCCATTTACGATTTGAAAAGCGACTTGTCTTGAAACGAGAAAATTACATATCCTGGGATGAGTTTTTTATGGGGGTCGCCCTGCTCGCTGCACAGCGCAGCAAAGACCCCTCCACGCAGGTTGGTGCGTGTATCGTGTCACAGGATAACATTATCATCTCTACCGGCTATAACGGTCTGCCCAACGGCTGCTCTGATGATGAGTTCCCTTGGGCGCGGGAGGGCGAACAGACAAAGTATCCCTTTGTCGTCCATGCAGAGCTGAACGCCATTCTCAATTCCAACGGGCGTGATTTGCGCGGCAGCCGGATTTTTGTGGACTTGTTCCCCTGCAACGAGTGTGCCAAGGCGATCATCCAAAGCGGCATCCGCGAGGTGGTCTACCTGTCCGATAAATATGCCGATACCCCCGCCACACAGGCGTCCAAGCGGATGCTGCGGGCGGCGGGTGTCCGGCTGCGCCAATTGACGCCGTCGGTGAAAAATATTACATTGCAATACACTGGGGAGGATTAGTATGCCTGTGGGTTATCTTTCCACGCCCATCGGTTGGCTGAAAATCACCGCAACACAGCGGCTTGTGACCGGTGTGGAGCAGGTGGCCGAGCCGGGCGCGTCCACGCCAAATTGCATCGTCAGCCAGGCCATTGCACAGCTAAGCGAATATTTTGCAGGCACCCGGCAGACTTTCTCCGTCCCGTGCCGCTACCCCGGCGGGACGCCGTTCCAAATTCGCGTGTGGGACGCGGTTGGACAAATTCCCTATGGCCAGACGCTTTCTTACGGCGCATTGGCACGGCACATCGGCGCACCCGGCGCCGCCAGAGCCGTCGGCACAGCCGTGGGAAAAAATCCGCTTTTGATTTTCGTCCCATGCCACCGCGTTGTGGGCGCAAGCTCCCTCGGCGGCTTTCGCTTGGGACTGCCCTGCAAGCAGACCCTGCTGCACTTGGAGGGCATCTTATAACATAAGACAAAACCGCACAATTCCGGCAGTGCATTCTGCACACCGGGACTGTGCGGTTTTTTGTGCGGTTTGCCGGAAAGACTGCACCGCGATTTCATCAAGGGTTCCGAAGGAATTATTTTGCCGGGACGCAGTAGGTTTTCACCACGAAATCATGCAGCCATTTTTCATCGGCGTAGAACTCGGCATACCGTTCCCCCATGGAAAAATTTCCGGGAATCTTTACCACGGTATCCGAAGAGAAATCAATTTTACTAATATTTGTGGCAAGATAAGTGACCTCACTCAAATCCATATCGCTGACAAGGTAGTCGCTGAGCGCATCCCAGAAGTCCAGGGCAACCGTTGGGTTCGCGGCGATCCGGCCCTTGCACTGGTTGAACATGACTTGCAGAACCTCCATACTCCGCGCGCCGCGGTCATAGGCACCCTCAACCTGACTTCTGTCGCGATAAGTGATGTATCTGCGCAGCTGCTCGCTGTCCATGACAACGGTGTTGCCCTTGGTGTAGGAGGGGTCAATGTCGGTATGATCCTCCTTGAATGTGATTTTCAGCCCGCCGAGCAGCTCGTTGAGCGTTGCAAAGGCGTCATAATTCAGCGCAACATAACGGTTGATCGGAATGCCATACAGCAGGTGCGAAACGGCGGCTGTTGTCAATCGGCAGCTCATTTCCTTCCCGTTGCCATAACTGTGAGATACCGTGATGTTGGTATAGGCGGTGCCAAGATAATTTCCGTCGGTATCCATTTTGATGATGTCCGTCATGGTGTCGCGTGGAACGTATAAAATGGACGTGTCAAATGTATTCACATTGAACGTGACCAGCGCCATAATATCTGCATTGCCGCCGTTGGACACCATGGTTTCGTCCCAATGGCTTTCATCGCCCATATAGTCAACGCCCATCAGCAAGATGGAAATGACATCGTCGCGGTAATTATAGGCATTGCCGTCGTCATCGATCCAGTCGGCCTGAATCGGCTGGGTCGGCTCCTGCGTGGAGTCTGTGGCGGTTTCCTGCGTTGGGGTCGTCTGCAAAATTGCTTCGATATCCCCCTTGCGCGGCGCAAACATCGACCCGCGCACGCTGCTGGAATACCATATAAAGATCCCTGCGGCGGCAACCAGCAAAACCAGCAATGCCGCCAGCACGATCAGCACGATAAAAATCGGCTTCATCCGCTTTTTTTCGTTTTTTTCCTTGCTCATGGCTCGTCCTCGTCCTGCGCTGCGGTGAGTTGCCCTGCTTCGTCGCTGACGAGCAGCCCCTGCACGACATACCGATATTGCTGCTGCCCAACACCGATGCAGGTGGAAAGCGTGATGATGGTGTCGGAGGCAGTTGGGCGGTATTCCGGCTTGAAAAACGCATAATCCGTGTGGGTGTAGATGCGCTCAATGTACGCCTCGCGTGTTTCTTCCGTTGAGAAATCGTTATTGAGCACGATATTCAGGTTGTCGGTGCGATAGGCTGCAAAGACCTCATAGCTCAGCTTGCGATCGGGTGTGTAGATGGTGATGTGTCCGTTTTCCTGGAAAAAATCTTCCTCGCGGAAATTGTGAAGCTGGGAAAACATCTGTCCATCCAACAAATTATGGCCGTAAATGAGCGTATTAAAGTCCGAAAAGTCGCGTGTATTATCGCTGAGCACAAAGATGGAGCCACTGTTGACCCATGTGCCGAGATAATTGTGGGATAAGTAGTAAAGCTCAAGGGTGTCGTCGTACAAAATGGGGTAATCAATGTTGGTACCGTCCACGGTGATCCAGCCGATGATGTCCTCGTTGGTTTCCAGCAGCGTATCAAAATCGATGGGAATGTCAACAAGCTCCGGCTCAGTTGGTTCGGTTGGCTGTGCGGTCGTTCCCGTCGGTTCCGTTTCCGGCTGCGATTGTGTGGGCGTTTCGGTTGGCGTGCGAACTTCGCTTGCCAGCTTTGCATAATCATCGCCGGCTTTTTTGTTGGAGAGGAGAATTGCGGCGATCGCGCCCAAGCAAATGAGCATAATGGCAAAGCACACGATGCCGATGATTCGATAAATTTTTCTTTTATTCTTCATAGTGAAAGGATTCGTGGAGCGATAAGGCATATCGCTCCACGAAGGTCGTAATTACTTATTCTTCTTGAAGGCAACAATGCCAACACCGCCTGCGGTGCATGCTGCAATCGACAGGGCGACCACTGCGCTCACACCTGTGGGGGGAGAGGTCGGGTTACCGCCGCCATTACCACCCTGGTTGCTATCAACGGATGCAGCAAAAACCGGGACAGAAAGGCTGAGGCACAAAACCAGAACAAGGATAAGGGCTACCAGTTTTTTCATATGTTTTACTCCTTTCTATAGAATTTTTGCCAAAGCAATTGTTGCGTATATGACAAACAATATACTTATTTCTATTATAACGGTATCATTGCACTTTGTCAATCGCAATTTTCCGGCTTACGCCATACCGGCGCCAATTTCGGCGGCGGTGTGGTTTTGCGGTAAAATCGACAAATCCAAAATTTTACGGCTGCGAGGATTCGCTCTGCGATGCAGTGCTGGGATCGGGCGGCACATCGGGTTCAGACGGTGTGTCGGGGGCAGAGGAGGATTCGCCGGGGTTCGATTCGGCCGGTGGCTGCTCCAGCGGGAAGATTGCCTGGTACAGCTCTTGGATATTGTCCACGCTTGTACCGTCGAGCTGATGTGATTTTGCCATCTCACTGGTATAGTCCACCAGCTTGACCGTGTAGAACCGGAAGCCGGAGCCGGTTGTGTCAATGACTTCCACCAGCGGAACCAGCCGGTAAGCGCTGACGCGCGTGCCGCTTTCGTCCTTGGTGACGGTCAGCTCCGCCATGCCGCCGAGCATATTATAATAGCGGCTCATGTGGGTCATATAGTTGCCGAGGGAGTAGAAAACGGGCATGGTGTTGCCGTTTGCGCCGGTGATCTGTGCGGTCGGCTGCAGGGTGTGCGTGTGCGAACCGATGACTGCGCCGACGCCATTGTCGGCAAAGAACTGCGCCCAAGTTTTCTGGAAGTCGTTGGCCTCATAGGTGGTCATTTCGCCCCAGTGGGCAAAGACGATCACGATGTCGGACTGCTGCTTTGCGGCGGCAATTTGCTGGGCGATGGCGTTCTCGCTTTCCAGATAGTCCACGGCGTAGCCTTCCCTGGCCTTGACGGTTTCGCTGTCGGCGTAAGTATAGTTGAGGAATGCGATTTTAATGCCGTTGACCTCACGGACGGTGATGGTCTGTGCATCTGCTTCGCTGTCGTGGATGCCAAGGGCAGAAATCCCCAGACCGTTCCAGGTGGATTTGGTGAAGCGGACGGCGTCAAGCCCCTTGTCATACGCGTGCTCGGTGGCTTGTGCGACCACATCGAAGCCGGCCGCCTGGATGGCGGGCGCCAAAGAACTGGTTGTGCCGTAAAGCGGCAAGCCGTTGCTGGTGTCGTTCTCGTTTTCCACCAAAATGGTTTCCATGCAGGCGCAGGCGAGATCCGCTGCGGTAAAATCGTCCTTCAGGCTGGCGAACAGGCCGGAGAAGTCGTACGAGCCGTCCGACTGCCGAACGCTGTCAATAATGCCCTGATGCATCAAAATATCACCGACGGCCAACACATTTGCGGAGGTGGACTGCACGACCGGCTCTGTCGGCGCCGGGGCAGCGGGCTTTGTTTCGACCGGCTTCTTCTCCGCCACAGGTGCGCAAGCGCGCATCAACAATACGATCAGCAAAATCAACACCAAAATCAAACTGCCAAAGACGAGCAGCTGTTTTTGCTGATGCTTCCGCTTCCGCTTTAAATAAAGCTGACGCCGGATTTCTCTTTGGTCGACCCGGTTTGGGTTCCTGCGCTCCTCCATAGAGCCACCTCCATTCTTTCATGCATATATCGATATGACTAATATACAAGATCGCATTCCAATTTGCAATCATTTTTGCGAATTATTTTTTGCAGCACTCGCTGCACGGGCGATAGCTTTCGGCCTCGTCCGAATCCAGACGGATGGGACGCCAGCTGCCGTCCACATCGAGGTGGGGACAGCCGTAGATGTGATAATACGTGTCCTTTTCGGAAACAAGGACAATATTTTCATGATAGAAATCCAGCTGATTTTGCAGCGAGGTCAGGTTTGTTGTCAATCCGGAAACCTGGGCGGACAGGTCTTCGATCGTTGCTTCGCGCTCGATGACCTGCACACTGAGCGTTTCGCTGTTTTCCACAAGTGTACGGGTAGCCTCGTCGATGTCGGTGCCGTTAAACAGATCCTCCAGCACGAGAAGGCGCGAATTTTGCCGGGCGATGGTGGTTTTGGCGGTTTCCAGCTGTTCTTGCGTGTTGTTGAGCGCGGCGCTGATGGACTGATAGTCGTCCTGCGTGCGCGCCAGAACCGGCTGGTTGGCTTGTTCCTGCGCGGCGGTGCGGAAAAATTGCAAATACACCAGCGTACCGGTTGCGCCCAACAGGCAGATGCATAATGCACTCAACAGCCAAACGGCACGCCGCAGCTTGCGCTGCGCGGCAGGGACAGCGGCCTTTTTAGGTTTCCCGGTCGGCTGTGGGGCAACGATCGGCGCGGGGCGCGGCACGATGGGCGGCGCTTCCTCGGCGTCGGAGCACAAAGGGCACAGCAATGTGCCGTCCGGTATGGTACGGCCGCAACGAATACAGTTCATACGTTTCCTCCTCGTGCAGCGGCTGCTGCCAGAAAATTGCACACATGATTTTTCACCGCCCGGCGCAAACTAGGCACCGTGAGGTGATATTGTGAAAGAAAAACCAACGCCCGAAAACACGCAGCCGCTGAAAGACCCGGAGCTACCGGTCATCCGGGGCAGCTTCGCGCCCAATCTGATGGAACAGCGCATTCATCCTGAGCCGATCGACATTGGCGTACCCAAGGCGGAAAACCGGCTCGAACAGCTGTAGTATGCCGCTCCGATTTCCGGTCAAACGGGAATCGGGGCTTACAGCGGGGTGCGCTCGCGGATGATGGCGACCATTTCGCCCACATTTTTCATGGAGGAAATTTCCCCCATTCTGAATTTCATGCGGAACGTGCGCTCCACGGCGGAGATCAGGGTGATATGCTCCAAGGAGTCCCAGTCCTCAATGTCGTTTGCGGTGGTAGAGGGCGTGATGTGAATGGTATCATCGTCAAAAACGTTCTGAAAAACGCGGTTTAAGCGGGCGTAAATTGCTTTTGTTTCCATAAAAATTGACCTCCGTTACTTGGGATTGCCGGAAACGGCAATCACGTGATTTTTGGTTTGATAATCGGCAAGCGGCAGCTGCCAGACGGTGTTGCCCGCTGCATCGCAGCTGATTTGCGTAAAGCCGAACTGCGCGTAAAGCTCCCGCACCATGCCGTTTTTGGCGGTGGGGTAGTAATAGCCGCGAATTTCGTCGATTCCGGCGGCGCGGCACTTTGTAACCAACGTGTCGAGCATGGCAAGCTCCATGTCGCGCTTGAGCACGCGGCAGCTCATCAGCCAAAGCTCCACATCCAGAACATTGCCATTCTTCTTGCCGATCACCACGCTGACTACGCCGTTATCGCCGAACTTGTCCGTCAGCTTGCCATACAGGCGGATGTAATCATCGCTTTCAAATACCTGCTCCATCTGCGCCTGCGTGTAGCGGCGGGTCGTCAGGTTGAACTGGTTGCTTTTGTTGGTCAGCTGGGTGATTCTTGCAATGTAAACAGGCAAAAAATCATCAATCGTGGCGTGCATATCCAGACTTTTCAGATATTCGCCGTAGTCCTGGAACGCGGCCTGCTGCGCGGCGCGCAGGGCATTGGTGCGGTACATTTCGTTGCGCTTGAAATCGTCCTCGCTCAGGGAGGTGACCTCAAAAAATCCGTTGCGGTCGAGGGTGGTGATATAAGTTTCCACGCTGTCCATCACTGGCACCGCAACGCCGGGACGCTGCACGCGGACAATTTCACGCTCGGCGGGGTTGTCGTCCACAAAGACAATGGCGTCCTCCATGATGTTCAACTCGCGGGCGATCTGGGCAATGTTCTGATCCTTGTTTTCCCAGTTGGCCTTGATGACGGCAAAATCCTCCGGCCGCAGCACACCCTCCGGGTGATTCAGACCGGCGATTGCATTTTCATGGTCATTTTTGGAGCAGACTGTTAAAATGATGCCGATGGATTTGAGCTGCTTGAGATAGCTCTGAAATTCATAATACGACTGCGAAACGCCGGTTTCCTGCCCGATTTCGATGCCATCCACGCCGTCGTCGCCGACCACGCCGCCCCAAAGGGTGTTGTCCAAGTCGAGCGCCAGCGCCTTTTTATTTTTGCCGAAGATGGACTTCATGATGTTGGCAAGATTTTGCGCAAACGCCGGAATGGCCTCGAAGCACATGGCGTACTTGTACATATTCCAATACAGCGGGTTGCTCCACTCCTGCAAGCCGTAGCTTGCAGAGATGAAGTTCAAGTCGTTGATATGGAAATTCTCATGGCTCTGCGCGTAGTCGTAAAACGCCTGATTCAGGCGGGAGAGGAAATGCGTTCTGCCGTGGATGTCGTAGCAGTCGCGGTTGCCCAAAAGCCGGTAGAGCGGCATTTCAAAGTTGTTTTGGATGATTGGGCAGTGAAACTTCTCGTTTAGACTTTCCCAAATCGCGCGGAATTTGCGAAGCTCCGTCTGAAACTTTTCCTCGACCTGTTCGGCGGGATCGGTCACCTGCGGATAACTTGTCACGTTGCGGTTTGTGGTGTGAATCCAAATCAAATCGGGCGCAAAGTGCAGCAGCTCCTCGCCGGGGAACATGGCGTCTTGATAATACTGGGCGTATTCCGACTCGTAAAAGGTCGGTTCAATGCCGGCATCGAGCAAAAACAGCTCCAGCGTTTTCACAATGTCGCTGGTGGTGGAACCGCCCAGCACGGCAATTTTCTTTTTCAGGCGGGGCGTACCGTCCGCCAGCAGCGCCCGGCGCAGGGATTTGCGTTTTTGAATCACCCGCGCGGCGTCAAATGGATATTCAAGCATGGTGCATCCTTTCTATGGCTGTTCATCCACGATGGGATTTCCTGCGTCCTGTGTGATCAAATCCATCAGTCCGTCGGCGTTGACGCCCACCACGGAATACGAACACATGGTGAACAAAACGTCCGTGACGCCGGTCGTCTGGATAAAGTCGACCAGATTGCGCTCGAAATAGCGCATATCGACCACATAAATTTGCTCAAACGAGCTGGTGTAGAACGGAATTTCCGCATTGCCGTAGCTGTCCTTGATCACCAGCAGCTTGCGGCCGTTTTTCACGGAGGTGTTGACCTTGACCGTCAACTCGTCGCTGCCCATGAACATCAGGTAGGAGTTGGCCGTGTCGACATCCGCGAACAGGTCGCCGTCGTAGCGGTAGGTAAAGTCGGTGGAATAGTAGTAGGCCTTGTAATCGCAGGTCGGCTCGTAGTAGATGAAGTCCTCCGGGTCGTTGAGCAAGCGCGCATCGTCGGTGAAGGCGTACATCGTGCCGACATAGCCCTCGTTGACGCCCTTTTTGTACTGCTCCAGTTCCGCGAAGGGGACGCCTGCGGCTTCGGCAAAGGTGCGGCAGGCGTAATATGCGCCGAGCGGCTGCCAGTGGTGGTCGGTGCGGCAGTAGATTGGCTCCTCCGTGTGCTTGGCCAGCACCGGGCAAAGGTCAATGGAGGTGATGCGGCTGTCCAGCTGCTCGGCGATCTTGGCAAAGCATTTGCTTTGGTCGGCGGAGCTGTCGGCAGCGTTGCTGGGGACATAGAACTGACTCGACAAGGGCGCGGGCATGGAATAGATCTTCACGCCGTCGCCCAGCTTTTCCTGCAAGGTGTTCAGCGCTTCAATGTATGCGCTGCCGCTGCCGCCGCCAAACAGGGGCAGACACTTCCAATGGTCGTCCTGATTGACAATCATCAGGCCGTTGGACATGGAAACCTCCGCCTCGTCGCCGGTGTAGTCGTGCTGAGTCGGCTCCTCGGTCGGGGCCGGCTCGGTCGGCTCGGTGGGAGTGTCGCCGGAGGCAGACGCATCGGTCGGCTTTTGCGGCTTGGCGTTCATATTTTCGGCCACGATATCGTTGTTGATGATGGTAATGGTATCCTTGGAATTGCGCAGACCCAGCAGACCGCGCAGCTGGTTGCCCGCGTTTTTAAAGCTGTCGCGGTAAGGCACGGTGTCGTCATAAAATTCGGTGACGCCGCCGGTGAAGTCGCCGGAAAAATAGCTTTTCAGCGAGAAAGCCGGGAATTGCGCCAGCTTTCGCTTTTCCAGCTGCGATTCGTCCGGACGCGGGAACACCAGTAAGAACGCGGCGATGCCGAAAAACACCACCATCAGCACAAGCACGGACAGTGCAGACCAGCGCAGCTCGTTCCACTTTCTGCGGCGCAGGCGGCGCTGCCGGGGAGAAAGTTTGGGTTTTTGATTTTGTTCCATAAAAGCGCCCCCTTAGAAACGGAAATACAAGAACGGATTGTTGGTGGCATTAACCAGCAGAATGCTGGAAATGATCAGCAGCGCAATGCAGCCCACCAGCGCGATGATACGGCCGGCGGCGTAGACACGCTCGCTGCGGTTATCGTAGAAAAATGCCTTGATTTTGGGCAGCAAGGGCAGGCTGATGGCAACGGCCACGATGATCAGGAAGAGGTTACTCAAGAACGCCGACCAGGTCAGGCTGTCGAAGAACGGCGCCAAGCCACGAATCATGCCGATGCCGAAAATGTTCTGGAAGAACTGCCCCAGCTGGCCGAGATCTTCAAAATAGAAGATGCCGAAGCCGATGATAATTACCAGCTTGCTGTAGATATGCTTCCACCAGATGGGCCATTTTTTCATGCGCTTTTTGCCCAGTTTCTGCTCGAAGAAAATGAAGAAGCCGAAATACAGACCCCACAGGATGAAGTTCCACGATGCGCCGTGCCACATACCGGTGCAGAACCAGACCAGAAACAGGTTAAAATACTTGCGGTTTTTGCCGAAAATCGGCACATACAGCAGATAATCGCGGAAGAACGAGCCGAGCGAAATATGCCACCGCTGCCAAAATTCCGCAATCGTTTTGCAGGCGAAGGGGTGGTTGAAGTTTTCGTCAAAGTGGAAGCCGAACATCCGCCCAAGGCCGATGGCAATGTCGGAATAGCCGCTAAAATCGAAGTAGACATACAGCGAGTAGATGATCACCGTGAACCAGGTGCCAAGGAACGACAGCCCCGCGATATTGCCGGAGCCAAAGAACGTGTCGACGATTTCATAAAGACTGTTGGCGATGATGACCTTTTTCGCCAAGCCGACAATCGCGCGCAGAGCGCCCTCGCACAGGTCGTTGATGGTCGTGGTGCGGTTGTCAATTTCCTGCTCCACCACACTGTAGCGGACGATGGGTCCGGCGATCAGCTGCGGGAACAGGGACAAATACAGCAGGAACTTGTGGTAGCGGTGCTGCACCTGTACGGTCTGCCAGTAGCAGTCGAGAATGTAGGAGATCGCCTGGAACGTGAAAAAGCTGATGCCGATCGGCAGACGGATCTGCGGTACGGCAACGGAAGCGCCGAACAGCGCGTTGAAATTCTCCACCAAAAAGCCGCTGTATTTAAACACCAGCAGCAGCGCCAAATCCGCCGCTATGCCCAGCCCAACCGCCAGCTTTGCACCCGCCGTATCACGGTAGCGGTCGATGGCCAAGCCAATGCCCCAGTTCAGCACGGAGCTAAACAGCAGCAGCAGCACCCAAACCGGCTCGCCCCAGGCGTAAAAGACCAGCGAAAACGCAATCAGGACGGCGTTTTTCGCCTTTATGTTTCGCGCCGCAAAGTAGCAAATCAGGCACAGCGGCAGGAAAACGTACAGAAAATACAAATCAGCAAAAACCATAGGAAACCTCAAACGTCAAAGCGAATCGCGTCGCCGGATTTCATTTAACATTATAATTTTACAACAATCGACACAATTCGTCAAGGCTATTTTCGACTTCGTACATTTTTTTGCGGACAATGCGGCTTTTGTACTTGTAATTTTGCGCAAAATCCGCTATGCTAAAGGCAACCAAGAAAACGGGGGTGGAAAAATGGAACGAAAAATTTTAGACGCTGGGCAGATCGTCAGCAGTCACGGCATTCAGGGCGAGGTAAAGCTGCTGCCCTGGGCGGACAGCCCGGATTTTTTGCTGAAATTTGACACGGTATATATCGGCGGGCAGCCATACCCGGTCGAGCGCAGCCGCGTGCAGGGCAACTGCGTGCTGATGAAGCTCAAGGGCGTGGATTCGATGGAGGCGGCCACGGCGCTGCGCAACCAAGTGGTGCGCATCGACCGAACCGGCGTTCAGCTGCCGGACGGCGCAGTGTTTATCGCCGATTTGCTCGGCTGCCGTTGCGTGGACGAGGACGGCACGGAGTTCGGCAAAATCAAGGACGTGTTGAATATGCCGTCGAGCGATGTGTATGTGATTTCCGGCGAACACGAATATATGATCCCGGCGGTGAAGGAATTTGTGAAGGAAATTAACATTGCAGAAAAGTGTGTAAACTTCCATTTGATCGAGGGTTTCCGAACCGATGAGAATTGACATTATGACGCTCTTCCCCGACACTGTGGGGGATATGATGAGCGAATCCATTTTAGGCCGCGCACAGGAGCGCGGTTACATCAAAATCCGCACCCATCAAATCCGCGATTACACCGTCAACCGCCAAAATCAGGTGGACGATTACCCCTACGGCGGGGGCAGGGGCGCGGTGATGCAGGCCGACCCGCTCTACCGCTGCTGGGAGCATATCCGGCAGGAGGTCGGCGCGCCGGTGCATACCGTTTATATGTCACCCTGCGGCACGGTATTCACGCAGGAAAAGGCCAAGCAGCTGCACGCGGACTATGAAAATATCATTCTCGTCTGCGGCCACTATGAGGGCATCGACCAGCGGTTTATTGACGAATGCGTGGATGAAGAAATTTCCATCGGCGATTTTGTTTTGACCGGCGGTGAACTGCCGGCCATGGTGGTGGCCGACTGCATCTGCCGCATGGAGCCGGGCGTTCTGCCCGATCCGGAATGCTTTGAGGAGGAGAGCCACTGGTCAGGACTGCTGGAATATCCGCAGTATTCCCGTCCGGCCGTGTGGCATGGGCGAGAGGTGCCGCCGATTCTGCTCTCCGGCGACCACGGCAAGGTGGCGCGTTGGCGCAAAAAGCAGTCGATCCTGCGCACCTTCCACCGCAGACCCGATATGTTTGCCAAGCTGACGCTTCCCGGTAAAACCAGAGCGGAAAAGAAATTTTTACAGGAACTGGAGGATGAAGATGATGCGTTCCGAGATCGAAACACTCCAAAAATGGGTTGACGAATCGAGCAATATCGTCTTTTTCGGCGGCGCGGGCGTTTCCACCGAGTCCGGCATCCCGGACTTCCGCAGTGTGGACGGGCTGTATCACCAGAAGTTTGAATACCCGCCGGAAACGATTATTTCCCACAGCTTTTACGAGAAAAATCCCGCCTATTTTTTCCGCTTTTACCGCGAAAAAATGCTGCCCCTCGGCTTTGAACCGAACATCACCCACAAAAAGCTGGCGGAGTTGGAGCAAAAGGGCAAGCTGCGCGCCGTTGTCACGCAAAATATCGACGGTCTGCACCAAAAAGCCGGCAGCAAGACCGTCTACGAGCTGCACGGCAGCGTTTTGCGCAATTACTGCACCCGCTGCCGCAAATTCTATCCGGCAGAGTATGTAAAAAACGCCGACGGCGTGCCGCTTTGCACCTGCGGCGGCATCGTCAAGCCGGATGTAGTGCTGTATGAGGAGGGGCTGGACGAGCAGACGCTGCAAAACGCCGTGATGGCGATCCGCGCGGCCGATCTGCTGATCGTCGGCGGCACCTCGCTGACGGTCTACCCGGCTGCGGGTTTGCTGCAATACTATCGCGGCAGCCGCCTTGTGCTGATCAACCGCGATGAAACGCCCTACGATTCCTACGCGGACTTGGTGCTGCACCAGTCACTGGGTGATGTTTTTTCGCAGCTATAATTCTTTGCGCCGCAACAGCACTGCGGCGCAAATTTTTTGGTAAAGGATTGCAGCCCGGCGGGAAATGTGATATAATAGAATAAGGAAAAAATACATATGCAAATACCACGGGCGGTGTTTTTGGCGGCTTTCTCCGTTGGCGAAATACCCGAAAAAAGCTGCCAAATAATCGAGAAAGGGAATTGCACGGTACATAATATATTGTGCATGGGAAACAAGAATGAAGTGGAAAAAGATCCTCTCACTCCTGCTGTGTTTGATGCTGCTCGCGGCATTTGCCCTGCACGCCGGCGCTGACTTTGGCGACTTCGCCGGAGATAGCGATTACGGCGACAGTGATTACGACTCCGACTACGGCGACAGTGATTATGATGACGATGATGACGATGATGGTTATGGCAGCGACAGCGACTCCGGCAGCTCCGGCGGTTCGAGTGGATTTACCGTCCTTGCATTGGCAATCGTAGTGGTCTATCTCGTGGTTTCGGCCTTCCGCTCTTCGAAAGGGAAAGGTGGCAAAACCACCAAGCGTTCTGTCATGCCGGGCGCACAGGCGACCTTGCAATCTCAGCTTCGCCCGATGGGCGAATATGAAGCGCTGGATGCCAACTTTGACGCCGGCGACTTGGTGCAAAAGCTGTCGAATTGGTATGTACAGATGCAAAATTGCTGGTCGGACGGCGATATTGAACCGGTGCGGCCGTTCTTCTCCGATGCCTATTGGCAGCAGATGAACCGCCAGCTGCAAGCCATGCGCCAGCAAGGCCACGTTGACCACACCGAACGCATTGCGGTGCTTGGCGTCACGTTGCGTGGCTTCTATCAGTCCGGCGGCGAGGATCACATCATTGCCGAGCTTCGCACCCGCATTGTCAGCTATGTCACCGACCAAAACGGGAACCTTGTTTCCGGCAGCCGAACGGCGGAGAAATTCATGACCTACGAATGGGATCTGACCCGTCCGAGCGGCACGCAAACGCAGGCCGCCGAAGCGATGCAAACCGTCCGCTGCCCCAACTGCGGCGCAACGCTCAGCATCAACGAAAGCGCAAAGTGTCCCTATTGCGATTCCGTCATCACTCTGACACAGCACGGCTGGGTGATCGCCTCCATCAAGGGAATTTCCCAACGCACCGTGTAATGCAGATATCATAGGAGATTCAATTATGACCAAAAAAGCCATCATCGCCATGAGCGGCGGTGTGGACAGTTCCGTTGCCGCGTTCCTGATGCGGCAGGCCGGTTACACGTGCATCGGCGCTACCATGCGCTTGCACGGCGACGAGGATGCCAGCTGCGGTTCTGCACGTGACGTTGCAGACGCGCGCAGCGTGGCCACCTCGCTGGGAATGGAGTTCCGCGTGTTTGATTTTTCCGATGCATTTCGCCGCGAGGTCGTTGACCGTTTCGTCTGTGCCTATGAGCAAGGCCGCACGCCCAACCCCTGCATCGACTGTAACCGGCACTTGAAATTCGACCGCCTTTACCGCGCCGCGCAGGATTTGGGACTTGATTGCGTTGTGACAGGGCATTACGCCAGAATCGAGCGCACCGCTTCCGGTCGGTATTTGCTGAAAAAGGGCGCGACCGCCGAAAAGGACCAAAGCTACGTCCTCTATTCCCTCACCCAAGATCAGCTTGCGCACACACGCTTTCCCCTCGGTGGGATGCGCAAGGAGGATGTGCGCGCACTTGCCGAAGCACAGGGATTTTTGAACGCAAAAAAGCGCGACAGTCAGGACATTTGCTTTGTGCCGGACGGCGATTATGCGGCGTTCATCCGCCGGTATACCGGCAAGGACTATCCGCCGGGCGATTTTGTAGACGTGGACGGCAACGTGATCGGGCAGCACAAGGGCTTGATCTGCTACACCATCGGCCAGCGGCGGGGCTTAGGCGTGGCAGCCGGAAAACCGATCTACGTCAAGCAGCTGCAAGCGGAAGAAAACCGCGTGGTTTTGGCAGATAACGAGCAGTTGTATGATTCCACCGTTCTGGCCGAACGCTTCAACTGGATCGCTTACGATGCGCCGCATCAGCCGGTACGTGTCAAGGCGCGTGCCCGCTATCATCACCCCGAACAGCCCGCTACTGCCACGGTTTTGCCGGACGGCAGGGTGGAAATTACGTTTGACACCCCCCAGCGTGCGTTGACCTGCGGACAGGCCGTTGTGCTGTATGACGGCGATACGGTCGTGGGCGGCGGCACGATATGTCAGGTGAAATAAAGGAGAAGAAATCGTTATGTTTCAATTAAAAAAATACTATCCCCCCGATTTTACACAGGAAAAATTCCAAGCCGCTCCCAATGCTACCTTGGTTCCCGCACCGGCCGACGGCGTTGCGCCGGAGGGTTACCATGCGCTGAGCATTTTCCCGGAGTATTTCAAGATTGACGGCAACTGGATTTTTGCCGAGGAGAGCCGTATGGACTGCGTGCCGGTGTACGCAGACGGCAAGGTCGCCGTGGTCGAATTTCGTCACCTTTCCAAGGGCGATTTGGTCGTCACCGGCCGAACCGAGGATTGCCAGGATGGCATCTATGTCCACGCCAACGGCTTCCGCGAGGAACAGGCGGAGAAGGAAACCTTTGCCTTCCGCCAGAACCGCTCCCGCGAAACGGCATTCTCCCGCGATTATGACGAATTGTACGACTTGCTGCGCCATGAGCGCGACCACGGCAAAATTGTCTGGGTCATGGGGCCTGCGTTCGCCTTTGACAACGATGCCCGCATCGCCATGTCCAAGCTGATCGCCAACGGCTATGTCCACGCCATTCTGGCCGGCAACGCGCTTGCGACCCACGATTTGGAGGGCGCTTACATCGGCACCGCCTTGGGGCAGGACATCTACACCCAAAAATCCATGCCCAACGGCCACTATAACCACCTCGACACCATCAACCGCGTGCGCTACCACGGCAGCATCGCCAAATTTATCGAAGCCGAGCATATCGACAACGGCATCATTTATAGCTGCGAAAAGTACGGCGTACCCTATGTTCTGGGCGGCTCCATCCGTGACGACGGCCCGCTGCCCCCTGTGTTTGGCGATGTCTACGCCGCGCAGGATGCCATGCGCGACCAGGTGCGCGACGCCACCACGGTCATCAGCATGGCAACGATGCTCCACACCATCGCCACCGGCAACATGACCCCCTCGTTCCGCGTGATGAAAGACGGCACCGTGCGGCAGGTGTATTTCTACTGCGTGGACGTGTCCGAATTTGTGGTCAACAAGCTGGCCGACCGCGGCAGTCTGTCCGCCAAGGGCATCGTGACCAACGTGCAGGACTTTGTGGTCAATCTGCAAAAGGGACTTGGCCTGTAATGAAGAAATTATATTATGAAAACCCCTACCTGCAAGAATTTGACGCGCGGGTAGTAAGCTGCACGCCGGTAAAAAACGGCTTTGCCGTCACGCTCGACCAAACCGCCTTTTATCCCGAGGGCGGCGGTCAGCCGTGCGATATTGGCACGCTGGATTGCGCAAATGTCACGGACGTGCAGGATGTGGACGGTCAAATCATCCACACCTGCGACTGCGCCTTGCCGGTCGGCGCGACTGTCCACGGCAAAATCGACTGGGCGCGCCGCTTTGATTTGATGCAGCAGCACTCCGGCGAGCACCTGGTGTCCGGCGTGGTGCACGCCCGCTTTGGCTATGACAATGTTGGCTTCCACATGGGCAGCGATGTGATCACGATCGATTTCAGTGGTATCCTCACCCGCGAACAGCTGGCCAGCGTCGAACGGACAGTCAACGAGGCGATTTGGCAGAATTTGCCCTGTGAAATTACCTATCTCGACCGCAATGCCCCGGTCTTTTATCGCAGCAAAAAAGAACTCACCGGCGAGGTGCGCCTTGTGCGCTTCCCCGGCATGGATCTGTGCGCCTGCTGCGGCACGCACGTCAGGCAGACCGGCGAAATCGGCCTTGTCAAGCTGCTTTCCTGCGTCAAATTCCATGACGGCGTGCGCGTGGAAATGCTCTGCGGCCAGCGCGCGTATGAATATTTGTCGAAAATTGTCGAACAAAATCACCGCATCTCCGGCCTGATCTCCGCCAAACCCGATCAGACCGCGCAAGAGGTCGAGCGGATCTTGGCCGAACAGCGCCAGACAAAATACCGGCTGGTCGGCTGTCAAAATGAATTGTTACAAATAAAAGCACAGGCACTTTCCGGGCGCGGCAACGTCCTTTGCTTTGAAAACGACCTTTCCGGCGACCTGCTGCGCCGCTTTGCGGATGCCGTGATGCACCAATGTGGCGGAATCTGTGCCGTCTTTTCCGGCAGCGATGCAGCGGGCTACCACTATGCCATCGGTCAGTTGGACGGCGATGTGCGCACGCTGGTCAAATCGTTAAATGCCGCACTGTCCGGCCGCGGCGGCGGCAAGCCCGCTTTTGCGCAAGGTGCGGTTTCGGCAACACAATCGGAGATCGCCGCGTTTTTTGCGGAATATGGAATGAATGTAACTGCGCAACAAGGAGCAAACTATGCTGGATAAGCTGCAAGCCGTTGAAAACAAATACGAGGAACTCGCCATGCGCGCCGAGCAGCCGGATTTTTACGCCGACCCGAAGGCTGCGGCCAAGCTGTTAAAGGAGCAAAAGGAACTGGAGCCGATTGTGGCGGCGTTCCGTGCCCTCAAGCGCGCCCGGCAGGATATGCAGGACGCGCTGGAGCTGATGGACGCAGAGCCGGAAATGAAGGCAATGTGTCAGGAGGAATATGCCGACGCCAAAAATCGCGCCGAGCAATTGCAGCAGGAGCTGAAATTGCTGCTGCTGCCCAAGGATCCCAACGACAGCCGCAATGTCATTATGGAGATTCGCGGCGGCGTTGGCGGCGAGGAAAGCGCGCTCTTTGCACACAGCCTGTTTCGGATGTACCATATGTATGCCGATTCCAGAGGCTGGAAAATCGAGCTGCTCAACTATAACGAAACCGAATTGGGTGGCGTGAAGGAAGCGGATTTTGTCATTCAAGGCGAGGGCGCCTATTCCCGCCTGAAATTTGAATCCGGCGTTCACCGCGTCCAGCGCGTGCCGGAAACCGAATCCGGCGGCCGCATCCACACTTCTACCGCCACCGTTGCGGTCTTGCCGGAGATGGAGACGGTGGATGTGGAAATTCGCCCGGAGGACATTGAAATGCAGGTCTACCGCTCGTCCGGCGCAGGCGGCCAGCACATCAACAAAACCTCCTCCGCCGTGCGCCTGATCCACAAGCCGTCCGGCATTGTGGTGTCATGTCAGGAGGAACGTTCGCAGTTCCAAAACCGCGAACGTTGTATGCAAATGCTCGCCTCCAAGCTCTATGAGCAGGAGCAGGAGCGCATTACCAGCGAATACTCTGCCGACCGCCGCAGCAAGGTCGGCACCGGAATGCGCAATGAGCGCATCCGCACCTATAATTTCCCGCAGGGACGGGTGACTGATCACCGCATCAGTCTGACGCTGTACAAAATCGATGCCATCATGGACGGCGATTTGGACGAGCTGATTGACGCTTTGGCCAGTGCCGACCAGGCCGACCGCCTACAGCGCAATGAAAGAGATGAATGACATGAAAACCTTACTTTTGCAGGCGACCGACCCCACCGCACCGGCGCAGGCCGCAGAAGTGATTCTGCGCGGCGGTCTGGTTGCGATTCCGACCGAAACGGTCTATGGCTTGGGCGCAAACGCGCTCAACGAGCAGGCAGTCGCAAACATTTTCCGCGCCAAAGGCCGTCCGCAGGACAACCCTTTGATTATTCACATTGCAGATAAAAGCGAGTTAGACCGCTATTGCCACGATATTCCTGCCAGTGCTTATCGCCTGGCGGAAAAATTCTGGCCGGGACCTTTGACCATGGTTCTGCCCGTGCGCGACATCGTGCCCAAAACCACAACGGCGGGCTTGGACACCGTGGCGGTACGCTGCCCGATGACCGAGGTCACGCGCGAATTGATTCGCCTGTCCGGCGTGCCGATCGCTGCGCCATCGGCCAATTTGTCCGGCAAGCCGTCCACCACGACAGCCGCGCATGTCCTGCACGATTACGGCACGGACGGCAAAATTGACGCGATCATCGACGGCGGCGCCTGTCAGGTCGGCGTAGAATCGACAATCGTGGACTTGACGCAGCCGGTTCCCCGCCTGCTGCGTCCGGGCGGCATTACGCCCGAGCAGCTCAAAGCGGAATTGGGCGAGTTGATCGTGGACAAGGCCGTGGTCGGGCAGATCGCAAATGATGCCGTTGTCCGCGCGCCCGGCATGAAGTATAAGCACTATGCACCCACCGCGCCGGTGATCATCGTCACCGGCACAAGCCAAAGTGCCGCCAATTATGTCCGCCGGCACTATCAGGCGGGCGATGCCGTTTTGTGCTTTGCCGAGGAATTGCCCCTGTATGAGGGCTGCAATCCCACTGCCTACGGCTGGGAAAACGACCCCGCAACCCTGTCCGCCGGCATTTTTGCCGCCTTGCGCAAGCTGGACACGCCGGATGTGCGCACGATCTATGCCCGATGCCCGGAGGGCGGCGGCGTAGCCTATGCGGTGCAAAATCGACTGAAAAAAGCGGCAGGCTTTTGCACGGTTTCGGGGGATTCAGAATGAAAATCATCGGCATCACCGGCGGCACCGGCAGCGGCAAAACCACGCTGCTTGACGCCATCGCCCAGCGCGGCGGCTGTGTGGTCGACTGTGACGCGGTGTATCATGACCTTTTAACCACCAATCCACAGATGCTTCAGGAAATCAGCGACCGCTTTCCCGGCACCGTGGCGCGCGGCGAATTGAACCGAAAAAAATTGTCCGCAATCGTCTTTCACGACAAGCAGGCGCTGCTGGATTTGAACGCCATCACGCACCGCTATGTGATTGAAAAAACCAAGGCAATTTTGCAATCGTCCGGTGCGCCGCTCGGCGCGATCGATGCCATTGCCCTGTTTGAAAGCGGTTTGAACCGCCTGTGCGATGTGACCGTCTGCGTGACGGCGCCAGAGGAAGCACGCGTGCTGCGCCTGATGCAGCGCGAGCAAATCCCCGCCGACCGTGCCAAAGCGCGCATTGCAGCCCAGCGGAAGGACGCAGAATTTTCCGCTCTGTGCGATTTCACATTGAAAAATAACACGACCAAAGAAGAATTTACCCGGCAATGCTATGCACTGTTGGATATCATATGCAAAGGAGAACCATTATGAGTGAAAAATATGAAGAATTGCGCAGCCAACTGCTGTTCCAGCCCAAGCACGGCTATGACCGCCTAAGCGAGGCCGACCGTGCTGCGATGGAAACGTACTGCAAAAACTACATGGCGTTCATGGACGCCGCCAAAATGGAACGCGAAGCCGTCCGTGAAACCGTCGCCCGTGCCGAAGCCGCCGGTTTTGTCGAGCTGACCGCCGACACCGTTCTGACCCCCGGCGCCCGCGTGTACCACAACAATCGCGGTAAATCCGTTCTGTTTGCCGTCATCGGCGAAGAACCGCTGGACAACGGTGCCCACATCTGCGCCGCGCATATCGATTCTCCGCGCCTTGACCTCAAGCCCAATCCCCTGACCGAGGATGCGGGCATGGCATATCTCAAGACGCATTACTACGGCGGCATCAAAAAATACCAGTGGACAACCGTCCCGCTGGCGCTGCACGGCGTGGTCTATAAAAAGAACGGCGAAACCGTTTCCGTCACCGTGGGCGAGGATGACGCCGACCCTGTATTCTGCGTGACTGACCTGCTGGTTCACTTGGCAGGCGATCAGATGAAAAAAACGCTCGCGGAAGGCGTGAGCGGCGAACAGCTGCGCGTTCTGGTCGGCTCGACCCCGCTTCCCGGCGATGAGGGCAGCGACCGCATCAAGCTGGCCGTGATGAAGCTGCTCCACGACAAATACGGCATGATCGAGGAAGATTTCCTGTCTGCCGAACTGACCATGGTTCCCGCTGTCAAGGCCAGAGAATACGGCTTCGACCGCAGCCTGATCGGCGCCTATGGCCACGACGACCGCGTGTGCGCTTACGCCGCGTTTGAACCGATTTTGAACCTTGGCACGCCGAAATACACCGCTGTGTGCGTGCTGGCCGACAAAGAGGAAATTGGCTCCATGGGCATTTCCGGTATGCAGAGCCAGTGCTTTGAAAAATTCATGGGCGATCTGTGCAAGCTACAGGGCGTCGATCTGGCGGATTGCTTTGCCAAATCGTTCTGCCTGTCCACCGACGTGACAAACGCTTTCGACCCCCTGTACGCCGAAACCTGCGACAGCAGCAACAGCGCCCGCGTCAACTACGGCGTTGGCGTGTGCAAATACACAGGCTCCCGCGGCAAGGGCGGCTCGTCCGATGCAGCGGCCGAGGTGGTCGGCTACGTCCGCACGCTGTTTGACCGCAACGACGTGTTCTGGCAGACCTGCGAATTGGGCAAGGTCGACCAGGGCGGCGGCGGAACGGTTGCACAGTATATGGCAAACCGCAACATTGAAACCATCGACGCCGGCGTGCCGGTGCTGTCCATGCACGCACCGCTGGAATTGGTTTCCAAGCTGGACTGCTATATGACCATGAAGGGCATGAAGGTCTTCTACGAAGCAGAATAATCCGCACGGGGCTGCGCTTTTTCCCCAAAGCGCAGCCCCGGTTTTATAACAGCTTTAGTTTGCAGCGTGACAGGCATTGACACATTGCCCTGTCGCTGGTATAATTAGTCCATAACGCGAATTTGCTATAAGGTTTCTGTGATTCGCGTTGTGCTTTGTGACTTATGGTCGCAAATGGAAACAAAAAACATAAGGAGATTCGGAGGAAACATGAAAAAACTAAGAATTTTGGCGCTGTTGCTGGTGCTGGTATGCCTGCTCGCAGCCTGTTCCAACAAAGCCGAAAAGAAATCCCGCACGGACGCAGACAAATCCGTAAGCGATGCGGAGGAAAACACCCAACCCAGCGAGGGAATCGTTGGCAGCTGGTCCGGTCAGGCAGACGTGACACAGACAATGGCGGATTCGCTCGGCGGCGACACCCAACTCAACGGCTCGCTTGTTTTTGCGCTCCAGCTGGATTTAAATGAAGACGGCACAGCAAAAATGACGCTCGACAAGGACGCCACGGAAGCGGCCAGCGCAGAATTTATGCAATCTCTCACGGATATGATGCTCGAACAGATCTATCAGGTTGCGGAACAAAGCGGCGATACGACCAGAGAAGCCATTGATGCCGAATTTGAAAGCCAGTACGGCATGACGACCCGTGAATACGTTGAGAGCAACTTCAATTTCGACACGCTGCTTAGCGGCATGGGCGAACTGAACGTCGACGGCGTATACCGCTATACGGATGGCAAGCTCTATATCGAGGACACCGAAGCAGAAATCAAAGATGACACCTACATGGCTGTCACCCTGGACGGCGACACCTTGACGCTGGACAAGTATTATGAAAACGGCGTAGAATCGGATGGAACCGCTGATTCCATCGGAATGCTGCTGCCGATGACATTTACCAGAAACTAACAAAAAACCACCTGCCGGGACGCAAATGACTGCGTCCCGGCATTTTTTGTGTTTGCAGGTTGCAAAGTTTGCTATTTTATGATATGATATGATTTGTAAAAAGATTTTCGGAATCAAACAAAAATTGGCTGCTTTGCAGTCGGAATCGAGGGATCGCAATGAAAAAATTTACCCGCATTTTATCACTGCTGACACTGTGCGCCGTGCTGATTGCCACGTTCCCAACCGTCGCCTTGGCGGACGATGTGCTCAGTGGGGTGTGTGGAGAAAATCTGACATGGACGCTGGATTCAGGTACGCTCACCATTTCCGGAAGCGGCGAAATGGAGAACTACTCCTCTAACCCGCCGTGGGTAAAACATTCCGATTCCATTACGAATATTGTACTCCCGGACGGCTTGCTCAGCATTGGCAGCTATGCATTCCATCATTGCTCCAAGTTCACCAAAATCACACTGCCGGACAGTGTTGTCACCATCGGTAAGTTTGCATTTGAACGCTGTACAGCTTTGGCAGATATCGACATGGGAAGCGGTGTTTGTACAATTGAAGATGGTGCCTTTTACCTTTGCAGCGACCTAAAAGATGTCACACTTCCGGACAGTGTTGTCACAATCGGCAAAGCTGCCTTTAACAACTGCCGCCAGTTGGAAACGGTACATATTGGAACAGGTGTGTCCGACATTGGAGATAACGCATTTTTATATTGTACCAGCCTCACGAATGTGGAGATCCCCGCGAACGTAGAGTACATTGGTCAGTACGCATTCAGGTATTCCTATCAAGACGGAGCGGGCTGGGCAATGGAGTCAAATCTGAAAACCGAAGGCTTCACAATAACCGGAGTTGTCGGCAGTGCCGCAGAAAGCTATGCCGAAAGCAACGGTTTTGCCTTTGTTGAGTTGGTGGAGCCACCGTCCCCCGCCGATATTGTTGCGGAATATGTTGCCGTTGTGTTGCAGCTTGTCAGCACTTTGCGTGAGCTGCTTGCGCGCAGCATTCCGTTCGGATAAAATCCTCTGGTTGTTGCACGCATCTACCTGTCGGGCGGTGCTTTGCGCGGAGCGCAACCGTCCGAAGGGCGGCTCTTGGCGCGGAGCACACCGCAAAATTCACCGCGCGGCTTTATGCAAATAACCCGCAAACAGTTGTCAGCACTGTTTGCGGGTCGTTTTTTTGCGGTTAGCGCTCGTAGAGCGTGGTAAGGTGCTTGATTTTTTTGGCCAGCGCCGGTGTCAGCGCGTCCTCGGACATTCGCCACGTCCAGTTGTGAATGCCAAGCGTGCCCGGCTCGTTCATGCGGGCGTCGGCGCCCAATTGCAGGTAGTCCTGAAGCTGGGCGATGAAGGTATCTGCCACGCTGGCCATACCGGCACGGAGAATGCCCCAGCAGCATTCGTCCCTCTCGCGCAGACCCAAGTAATCCATCACATAGTCGATTGTTTCGTCGCTTTGTGCGGCCAACCACTGCGTGAGCGTTTCGTTGTCATGGGTGCCGCTGTAGCAGATGCAGTTGTTGTCATAGCGATGCGGCAGATAATTGCTTGGCTCGCGGGAATCAAAGGCAAATTCCAACACCTTCATGCCGGGGTAGCCGGATTCGCGCTGAAGCTGAATCACCGCGTCCGTCAAAAAGCCCAAATCCTCCGCAATCAGGCGCAGTTTGGGGAAAGTTTCATGCAGCGCCTTGATAAAATCGCTGCCCGGCCCCTTGACCCAACGGCCGTTGCGGGCGGTTTTTTCGCCGTACGGCACAGACCAATAGCTTTCCAACCCACGGAAATGGTCGATTCGGATCACGTCAAACAGGCGCGAGGCGGATTCAATGCGGTTTTTCCACCAGCGATAGCCATCCTCCGCCATTTTGTCCCAGTTATACAGGGGATTGCCCCACAGCTGGCCGTCTGCGGCAAAATAATCCGGCGGACAACCGGCAACACCGGTGGGGATTCCGCTCTCGTCCAACTGGAACAGCTCCGGGTTCGCCCAGACGTCGCAGGAATCGTATGGCACGTAAATAGGCAAATCGCCGATGATTTCAATGCCCTGCTCGTGCGCATAATCCCGCAGTGCATCCCACTGCCGGAAGAACAGGAACTGAACGAACGCATAGAAATCAACATCCCCGGCCAGCCTGGAGCCGTAGCTTTCCGCAGCACCGGCGCGGCGCAGACGAATATCGCCCGGCCACTCCTGCCACGAGTGCATCCCCTGATCGGCCTTTACCGCCATGTACAGGGCGTACTCCTCCACCCAAGCGTTGGCGGCACGGAAATTGCGGAAGCCGTCCACATATTTGTCCTTGCCGCGCGCAAACGCCTTGCGCAACAAATCGAACCGGACGTTAAACTGGAAGCCATAGTCAACACGCGCCGTATGGCCTGTCCAGTCCACCGCGTCCACTTCCTCCTGCAACAGCAGACCGTCTTTGATCAACAGATCCAAATCGATAAAATACGGGTTACCTGCGCAGGTGCTAAACGACTGGTACGGGCTGTCGCCATAGCTGGTTGGGCCGATGGGAAGCATCTGCCAATAGTGCTGGCCGGATGCCTTGAGAAAATCGACGAACTGATATGCCGCCTTGCCCATGGTTCCAATGCCATACGGCGACGGCAGGGAAGAAATGTGCATTAAAATGCCGCTTGCTCTCATAGTTTTAACCCTCTCGGAAGTTGCGTTTGATTACGCTGTCACGTTCCACCAGCGCGAAGGGAACGGTTTCGTGCGTGGCAACGGCACGATTTTCAATGCCCTGCAACAGCAGCGCTACGCCCCGTTTGGCCAGTAAATCCACGTGCTGGCGGATGGTTGTTAAATTCGGAATATAGTATGTGCCGGGATCGATGCCATCAAAGCCGATGACAGAAATATCCTCCGGCACCCGCAGGCCACGGTCATGCAGCGCGCGGATCGCGCCAATCGCCATTACATCGGACATCGCGAAAATGGCGGTGATTTTGCTGTTTTTGGCGATCAGGCGCAGCGCGGCGTCATAGCCTGCGGCGTAGGAATAGCGGGCGGTGACAAAGCGTGCTTCCGACACATCGATGCCGTGTCGGACAAGCGCCCTGCTACAGCCGGTATAGCGCAGCCGGCTGGGGCCGGAAACGAGCAAATCGCCGGTAATCACGCCGATTTCGCGGTGGCCGCAGTCATACAGATAGTCAATGGCACATTCCGCCGCCGCTGCGTCGTCTGTGGTGACAGAAGAAAGGTTGGGGAAGGGAAGCCCGGAGGCGTCCGCCGTCAGTGCCACGCTCGGCAGAGAAACGTTGCCGAAGTTCTGTGCGAACATCTGTGAGTTGCCGCCCAAAAACAGCAGCCCCAGCGGCTTTTTTTCCCGACTGATGCGCAGCGCATGGTGGACGGCGTCCTCATTTTCATCCAGATAATCCACCGTCAGCGGATATTGCGTTTGGCTCAGCTCCCGCTGAATATGCTCGATCATGTGCGCGAACAGCTCGTTGGAGGTGCCGGTCACGAGTGCCATGACGCCGTCGCCGCGCTGCTGCTTGAGATACTTGGCGTTCATATTCAGCTGGAAGCCGCTTTTGTTTGCGCAGTCCAAAATGGCCTGCTTTGCTTTGTCGCTGACATTCGGCTGCCCGTTCAGAACCCGCGAAACGGTTCCTACGGAATATCCGGTCTGTCTCGCGAGATCTTTGATCGTCATATGCTTAGCCCTTCACTGCACCGGCGGCAACGCCCTTGATGATGTGCTTCTGGCAGAACAGGTAGACAATAATGATCGGCAGGATGCTGAACATGATAACGGCCATGGTTGCGCCCAAGTCAACTGTGCCGTAGCTGCCCTGCAAATACTGCACGTGGATGGGAATGGTCTTATACACGTTGATGTCCAAAACCAGTGTCGGCAGCAGGTAGTCGTTCCAGACCCACATGACCTCCAGAATACCGACAGAAATCAGTGTCGGCTTGAGCATGGGCAGAACCACGCTGAAGAAGGTGCGGATCGGGCCGCAGCCGTCAATTGCGGCCGCTTCCTCGATTTCCAGCGGCAGGCTCTTGACAAAGCCGGTGAACATGAACACAGCCAGACCTGCGCCAAAGCCAAGATAGATGACAGGGATGGTGAAGGGGGTGTTCAGCTTCAGCTTGTTGGAAACCTCAACCAGCGAGAACATGACCATCTGGAACGGGACGATCATGGAGAAGATGCAGACAGTATAGAAAATCTTGGTGAAGCGGCTGCCGACACGGGAAATATACCATGCTGCCATGGAGGTGCAAAGAAGAATCAGCACAACGGACACAATGGTAATCAGCAGGCTGTAGCCCAGAGATTTCAAAAACGGATAGTTGCCAAAGGTCAAACCCTTTTTATAGTTATCAATACCCACAAAGTTCTCACCGTTGGGCAGCGAGAAGGTGTCGGTGTTGATGGAGCTGTTGGACTTGAAGGAGTTGATGACAACCAGAATGATCGGCATGATATACATCACGCAGACGAGCGCAAACAGAACAGAAATGACAATTCCGCCAATATCGCGTTTTTTCCGGACGGGATTGGATTGCAGTGCATTTTTGGGAGTGCTCATTGCTGTACCTCCTTCTTTCTGGTCGCACGAAGCTGGAGCAGCGCAAGGCAAGCAACAAGCACAAAGAATACAACCGCTTCGGCCTGCGCAACGCCTTTCCAGGCATTGTTGATCTTATTGGTGTTATAGATGTGCAGTGCCAACATTTCTGTGGAGAGAACATTGGTACCGGGCACGGTGGGGGAACCGGCTGTCAAAGCGAGGTTCTGGTCGAACAGTTTGAACGAGTTCGTCAGCGTCAAAAAGACGCAGATGGTAATGGAGGGCATCACGTTGGGGATTGTAACGTGCCACAGAGTCTGCCAGCGGCTGGCGCCGTCGATTTTCGCGGCTTCGTGCATATCCTCCGGTACGGCTTGCAATCCTGCGATATAAATAATCATCATATAGCCGATTTGCTGCCATGCCACCATGACGACCAGACCCCAGAAGCCATACGTAGAATTGGTGATCAGCGGCTGTGCTGCCAGACTGCGCAGCAGTGCGTCAAAAATCAGTTTCCAGATATAGCCCAGA
>CAMDZY010000002.1 GCA_945910975.1 uncultured Clostridia bacterium
GCTACGACTTTGCATTTGTGGATTATCCGTCCTATGGGGAAAGTGCGGGAAGCCTTTCGCAGGAAACCATAAAACAGTTTGGGTTGGAGGTTTACGACTATTTTTCAAAAGTGCAGAACCGGACGGATATTTATGTGTTTGGCTACAGCCTTGGAACAGGAGTGGCAAATTATGTTGCATCGCAAAGGTCGGTGCAAGGGCTGATTTTATTTGCGCCTTACGCAAACGGATATGATTTATATAATCAGCAGCTCAATATTTTTCACGGACCGCTCAAGCTGCTTGTAGGGTTCCCGATGGAGGCGGAGCAGTTTGCCGAAAATATCTCGGTAAAACCGCTTATTTTTGCATCTACAGAGGATGAAGTCGTTCCCTGTGAGAGTAGCGTGCGATTATCGCAAAGTTATCGCGCAGGCACGGATTTCAATCTGCTGGATGATGCAGAACACAACGATTTCTGGCGTCACCCGCAGGTGCGCGCCGTTTTGTCGGCATATCTGCATGAAAGACGGTAGAAAGAAACGCAAGAAAATGACCCGAAAGCGAGAGTTTTCTCCGCTTTCGGGTTGCTTTTTCAGCTGACGAAAGAAATCACGCTGCCGGCCAGCGCACGCAGAATGAAAAGTGCCGCCTTTATTTTTCGCAAATTTTGACTTTTTTTCTTTCGTAGTCGCCAATATTGACAAAAAGACACTTGCAGTGCTATAATTAACATTAAATTAGTCATGTGACTATGCGAAAGGAGAAATGCATCATGAGAAAATTCATCGCAATGTGTCTGGCTGTGCTTTTCTTGCTTGGCTGCGTTGGCTGCGCGGAGGAACGGCCGGAGCCAAAGAGCAAGCCGCACCGATCCACCGAGGCACAATTGCAACAAAGCGAGCCGGAAACAGAACCAGAAACAGAACCAGAAACAGAACCGGAAACGGAAGTGCCTGCTGAGGTTGTGGCCAGGGTCGTTCCGGATGATGATAACTCGTATATTATCAATGACAAGGGCGAAGCCGTTCTGAAAATGAATATCGACAGCGTTTATGTGGATATTCCGGGGAATATCGGTGCAACACAAAAAATCATGGATGCATCCAAAAAAGAAAAAGAGCTGGTTTACGATAATGCGCAGGATATAGCCGGCTCGATGTCCCCGGGCAGAAATAATGAGATGTTCGAAGAATATCAAATTACCATCCTGCGTGCGGATCGACGCATTATTTCATGGAGTTCCGCTGATACGATTTTTTTGGATGGAGTACGTCCGATACACGGCGCAGCGGTGAGAACATTTTCTTCCGAAACCGGAGATGAACTTCAGTTTGGCGATTTGACGGATCAAAAGGAAGCACTCAAGAAAGCCTTGCGTGATGCGTGTTGGGAACAGGCAAACAGTAAGCAGGATGATCCGAATTCTTATGGATATGAAGATATTGTCAGCAATGAAGAGAATTTTGATCATATATTCAGTGAAGAAAATTTTGATTGGAGTCTGGCCGATGATGGAATCCATATTTATTGTATCCCCAACATGATTGGCGGCTTTGGTGGTGAAATTGAATTTGTTGTGCCGTATGATTTGATTGCGGACAATGTCTATGACTGGGTACTTCCCGAATAAAGCAAAAGCCCGGAAGCAGGTTTTTTCTGCTTCCGGGCGATTTTGCTAGATGGGCGGCTTATATAAGCGCACAAATCAGCGAAATCACGCTGCCGGCCAGTGCGCTCAAAAGGAAAAGTGCCGCTACAACGATCCAGTTTTCCTTTTGATTTTTGTTTGTGCGGAACAAAACCAACAGGCCGATGCCTGCGTTGGACAAAAGTCCTGCAAACAGGCCGCCGACGCCGATGATACCGCTGAGATAGGCTTCCGTCAGCACAACGGAAACCGAGCAGTTGGGAATCAGGCCGAACAGCGCCAGAATGCAATCGCCGATGACCGGTTTGCTGAGGATCGTGCCAGAGAGCTTTTCTACACCGATGACGCCGAACAGCAAATTCAGTCCGATGGTCACCAAAATCAGCATGACGGCAATTTTCAGCGTATGCCGCAGCGCCGAGAGCCAAACGCTGCCCTCGTCCTCATCGCAGGAGCAATGCTCCCGCTGGCAAAAGCTGTGGATGTCCTTCTGCGTCCGGAACCATTTGCCAAGCACGGCATCTACCAGATAGCCCAGCAGAATGCCCAGCGCCGCCTTGCTCAGCACGATCAGCACGATCAGCACGATGGAAGAAACCTTTACACTGCCGTTGCCCGTCAGTGCGCCCAGCATGATGGGCAGCATCTCGTCCGAGGTTGCGAAAAACACCGCCAGCATGGTGCCTACCGTGATCGAGCCGGTGGAAAACAGTGTAGCGGCCGCACCGGAGATGCCGCACTGCGGCACCACGCCCAAAAGCCCACCCAAAGCGGGGCCTGCCTTGCGGGAGAAGCTGTGAAGAATATTTTCGTTCAGGCGGTTACTGCGCTCAAGCAGCTCCATCAAAAGATAGGCAATAAACAAAATCGGAATACTCAACGCGCCATCCTTCAGCCCGTCCAGCACCGCATCCAGAATGAAATCTGCCAAATTAACACTCCTTATCATCCGTATCTTATTCAGTATAACGGATAAGCGCCGGAAATGCAAACCATATTTTTCAAAATGCGCAAGATTACGCCCAGGGCTGTGGCCGGTATAGGAATTGCGAAAAGTGAGCGCTTTTTTGTCGTGAACAATCGTTGCTTGCAAAACAATAAGGGTGCTTCCAGAAATGGTTGACTTTTTCCCTTGATGGGTATAAAATAGAACAAAGTTTAATTTGGCACAGTGTCCGCCGGGTTCGAGTTAGACCGGCGGGAGAATAGAGAATCGGGTGCAAATCCCGAACGGTACCGCCACTGTAAGCGCGGAGGCCGCACGGAAAGACGAAAGTCGGTCATTGGAGGAAGCTCTGAGAAGGCTGCGTGCAGGCTGTCGATGCGCAAGTCAGGAGAACTGCTGCGCCAATTGTTCTGCCGGAATGCAGCGGGTGTGTGCTTCTGGCGGTTTTGACGTGGGAAAACGGCTGCGGCAATCAGAAATGACCTGATTGCCGCAGTTTTTTGCAAGGGGAGGGATAAAATGCGCCGACATAACCTGGTTACAAAAGGGCTGGCAGCCGCGCTGGTGCTTGTCATGTTGCTGCGTATTGCAAGCGCAATTGGCTCGCTGCGGCGCGATGATACCGTTGAACCGCTCCCGCATAAGACTGCCGCCATTTTGGCCGAAGTCGGCTCCGGCGTGCAGGGGGTTGCTGTGCAAACGCCGCCAGAGGAGCCAACAAAGGAACCGGAACAGCCCACGGAGCAATCCAGCCCACCTGAGGAGCCTACGGAGCAGGCTTCCCCGCAGGAAGAGCCAAAGCCCACGGATTCGCAAACAGACACAAGCGCCCAGCCAGACACCGGCAACCGCACAGATCACGGCGAAACCGGCGACACACCCGGCAAGGATAATCTGCCGGATGGTGGCAATGACAACGGTCAAAACAAGAATCCCGACGATAACACAAACAACGGTTCAAACAATAACGACGACAATAACAACGATCATCCGCCGGACAAGGACACTCAACTGCGGATCGTCACCGATTTGACAAACGGTATGTTCAACTACGAACAGCTGGAAGATGATATTTTGCCCTTTTATGCGTATATTGTAAACGGAAAATCGGATATGTATCTGCGCGCAAAGCTGCGCAATACCCAAACACCGGCAAACGGGCAGTTTCTCACGGCGCAGGGCAGGAACTTTGAAGCAAGGCTGGCGCGACAGGAGGATAATTATATCACTTTATATGTAAAACAGGGAAGCAAAACCGTGTTGGAGGTCACCTATACCATCCGCTATGAGGCACAGAAGGCGGATGCCAACAAGCCACAGGTGGGCGATTCTCCGCCGGTTGTGCAAACCAATCTGGACGGCTTTACCGGCACGCTGACTAACCGCAATTTTACACTTACTGTCGATGCGAAAACCACCACAGGGCAGCGCATTTTTGCAGACAATATCTTTGTCACGCTGGACGGTCAGCCTGTCAGCGGGCCAACCGGCAGTCAGGTGTTTGAGTATGCGCTCTATTTTGAAAATCCCACGGTCGGGGACAGCCAAACGCATGAAATCACCGTCCTGGCGTGGGACAATGCGGGAAATTCCACTTTTGTGCGTTATGAGGTGACCTATTCTTTCGTGGATACCGGCGGCACGGTCGGCACGGCGTATATTTTGCTCGATGCCACCACCGTGGGGCTTGACCCGGATACGTTGGGCGGCACGTATGTGTGGAAAATTCGCCAGAATGTGCCGGCGTCCTACGCCGTTTTGGAGATGCTGGAGGAATTTGGTTACGATGCGGAGTATGCGAACTCGCCGGACGACGGGTTCTACCTGCGCCGGATTTCCCGCGGCGGCATGATGGACTATGCACAGATCCCGGACGCACTCTGGCAAAAAATTCAGAAGGACGGTCTGGGCTTGACCGGCCAGTCCGACGCGGATTCTCTGGGCGAGTTTGACTATACCAACGGTTCCGGCTGGATGTACTCGCTGAACGGGACGCTGTATGCCGGAAAAGGGCTTTCCAGCTACTACCTCAGCGATGGCGATACCCTGTATATCCGCTTTACGCTGGCCTACGGCAAGGACATCGGCGGCTATAACGACGGCTATGGGACTCTGTCGACCTATTGCGGCAAATGGCTGAACGGCACCTATTTTGACGAGCATCAATGGGGCGAAGCAACCGTTGTGCAGCAGCCGACCTGCACGGAGCCGGGGGTTCTTACACGCACGTGCGCAGTTTGCGGCGATCAGCAGGTAACCGGCTCCGTACCGGCACTAGGACACGATTTCGTGGAAACCGGCCGTCAGGAGCCAACGCAGACAGAGGAAGGCTGGATTGATTACACCTGCACCCGCTGCGGCGCGACCAAACGCGAAATTTTGACGGTTGCAGATACAAATTGGAGGAGAAAACATGAAAGAACGACTCGTTAGTATGATTTTGGCGCTGTGCTTTGTGTGCGCAATGGCTTTGCCCGCATTTGCTGCGGATGCAACGCTCGATGCCATGGCGCAGCAATTGGACGGCGAAGCAGAAGACATTTTAAAGACAGCTGCGGAAACGGCAGGCAACAGCCTTTCGGATTGGGCGGTATTGCTGGCGGCGCGCAGCGGAATTACCGCGCACCGCGAGGATTATCTCAACGCGCTTTGGGACTATGTTTCCGACCATTATGCGCAAACGGGCGCGCTGGACACGATGAAAGCCACCGAGTGGCACCGCATTGCACTGACCGTAACGGCGCTGGGCGCGGATGCCACCTGTTTTGGTACGGACGCACAGGGCAACCGCATCGACCTGCTCGCAGACGGCACCTACAACTGGAGCCAAACCGATTCGCTGGGCAAGCAGGGGATCAACGGCTGGGTATTTGCGCTGCTTGCACTCGATGCAAGGCAGACGCCGGTGCCGACCGATGCGAAATATCAGCGCGAGGACATGGTTGCGGCAATTTTGGCTGCGCAGGAAGCCGACGGCGGCTTTGGCCTTTCTGCCGGACAGTCGGAAACGGATGTAACTGCCATGGTACTGCAGGCGCTTGCGCCGTATGCAGACACCTGCACGCAGCAGATCGACCGCGCACTGGATTATTTGTCCGGTTGCCAAACGCAGCGCGGCGATTTTGAAAGCCGGGGCGCCACCAGCGCCGAGGGCAGCGCACAGGTGATCATCGCCTTGTGCGCATTGGGCATCGACCCGCGGACGGACAGCCGCTTTGTCAAGGAGGGCGGCAATGCGCTCGATGGGCTGCTGCTATATCAGACGGCATCCGGCGGCTTCTGCCACGCCCAGACCGAGCAGGACACGCTTCTGGCAACCGAACAGGCCGGCTTGGCGCTCTGCGCGGTTTCGCGTATGGATGAGGGCCACGGCAGCGTATACGATTTTTCCGACACAGAGGTTCACCCCTATGAATATACAAAAAGCAACTTGACGATTTATTTTGTCATCGGCGCAGTCGTGCTGGTGGGGATCGTTGCGATTCTTGTCTGGAAAGGGAAGAAAAAATGTTTGAAGTAACCGCCCAAATTACAAATCAGGTCAAAAAAGTCATTGTCGGCAAGGACGATGTCATTGAAAAAATATGGATCTCCATCCTTGCGCAGGGTCATGTGCTGCTGGAAGACGTTCCCGGCGTGGGCAAAACCACAATGGCGCTGTCCTTCGCCAAGGCACTGGGTTTGCAGGTCAAGCGCGTGCAGTTTACGCCGGACACGATGCCGTCGGATATTTTGGGCTTTTCCGTGTTCCGCGACGGCAAGCTGTGCTATCAGCCGGGCGCGGTGATGACCAATTTGCTGCTGGCCGATGAAATCAACCGTACCAGTCCCAAAACCCAGTCTGCCCTGCTCGAAGCGATGGAGGAAGGGCAGGTGACGGTGGATGGTCAGAGCCATCGTCTACCGGAACCGTTTGTGGTGCTGGCCACACAGAACCCGATTGGCTCGGCCGGAACGCAGAATCTGCCAAATTCCCAGCTTGACCGCTTTTTGATGCGCCTGTCGATGGGCTATCCCGACCGGGCAAGTCAGGTGAATATTTTGAAAGAACGCCAAGACGGCGACCCGCTCGCCTCCGTGCAGCCGGTTTTGTCCGGTCAGGCGCTGTCCGAGGTGATTCAAACGGCGGCAAAGACGGACGTTTCCGACGCGATTTTGGAATATATTGCCGCACTGACCGAAGCAACGCGCAGCCACCCGATGGTGCAGCTGGGCGTCAGTCCGCGCGGCGCATTGGCACTTTGCCGTGTGGCGAAGGCGTGTGCGTTTGCACGTTGCAGAGATTATGTTTTGCCGGAGGATGTGCAGGACATGGCGATGCAGGTATTTGTCCACCGCCTGGTGCTGTCGGCAAAGGCTCGGCTCAACGATCGCACGGCGGAGAACATTCTGCGGGAGATCCTGCAAGCGGTTGAAGTGCCGCGCCTGACGGAGCGCCGCAGATGAGCGGGCTTTGCTGGATCGTCCTCACAGCGCTTGTGCTGCTGGGGTGTCTGCTGCAGCCCTCGGCGGTGCTTGTTGCCGCTTTGACCGTGTGCTTGCTGCTGCCGCTGCTTTCATGGGCATTTTTATGGTACATAAAAAAACACGTTGATTTTCAAATGGAAACGCCGTCCGTGGTCGAAAAACGAACGCCCATTTGCCTGCACATCTGCGCAAAATGCCGCTTTGGCACGCGGGTGAGCGGCGTTTTGCGTGTGGAAAATCTTGCAACCGGTGAATGTAGCCGCATCAAGCTGCGGCTGCGGCGGGAACAGACGGTGACGCTGCAAAGTGATTTTTGCGGCTGCCTGTGCTGTAGCCTGGAAAAGCTGCGGCTGTGGGATATCTGCGGCGTACTGCCGCTGCCGGTTTTGTGCAATGCATCCAAGCGGATTTTGGTGATGCCGGACACTTTTCCGGTGGAGATCTGTCCGGACTTGGCGCCGACGCAGGCCGAGGACTGTCAGGAGTATGCGCAGGACAGGTCCGGTCAGGATCGCACGGAGCAATATTGTCTGCGTGACTATGTGCCGGGGGACAGTCTGCGCCAAATCCACTGGAAACTGTTTGCCAAGCGGGGCGAACCGGTGGTGCGGGAAGCGGCTTGCCCGGTAGACTGGTCGGTGATGCTGTTTGTGGACAGAACACGCAGTATCGCAACGCCCGTACAGTCGGATGCAATGCTGGAGGCGGCGGTTTCCGTTGCACAGGCCTTGACGGAGCAGGGTATTCGATTCCGCCTTTGCTGGAACGAGGAAATCATTCACGAACGCCAAATTGATCAGCACTCGCAGCTGCTGGATGCGGTTGCCGATTTGCTGTCTGCTGCGGGAGAAATTCCCGGTAGCACGTTGTATCTGCGTACTTGCGGCGCACCGGATGCCGGTCGGGTGATTTATATCGGCGCACAGCCGCCGGAGGATGATTTTTTGCGGGCGGCGCCTTGTAAGGTGCTGCTTTGTGAGGATAGCGCCGCGTGTCTTGACGCGATGGCGCAGGATTTGCGAATGATCAGTTGGAGTTGAGAAGAACTTGAACCATAACAAAACATCCATTCGGCTGACTGCGCATAGAAAGGATGCACCGCAGAAGCGCATTTGGCTGCTTTTGCCTGCCGTACCGATTTATCTGGGATTGTGGGGAATGTTTTTGCCGCTTGGCTGGTGGCTTTGGCCGGGCAGCTGCACGGTTGTGCTGGCTACGCTGCTTTGCTGGCAGAAGCGATGGCAGCGGGTGACGCTGACAGCATTGTGCGCAGCAGGTGCGGCAATCTGCATCGCGGCGTCTACTGCGCTGACACAAGGCTTCGCAGCACTTGCCAATATGCTGCGCCAACAGTTGACACAAAAGACCGGCTATTATGTCTTGCCCCTTGAACCGGCGGCTTGGCGTGCGGACATCACGTGTTTTGCGGCGGTGCTTGCTGCCGGGTTGACGGCAGTGGCAGTGCGGGCGCTGCGGGGTACGCTTCACTTTTTGAGCGCGTTGGGTGTGCTGGCGCTGGTTTTTTCGGGTCTGATCGACGCGGATATTTGGTTGGCACTGTATTTGGGCGGTACACTGCTGCTTGCGGTTTTTCTGGCATCCGGCGGGGGAAAATCCATGGTGGCGGCAATGCTGGTGATCGCTGCTGTGATGGGCTGCTTTGCCACGGTAGACGTCAAGCCGACAGCGGCGAGCCTGTGGTTGCAGCAGCTGCTGCACCGTGTGCGCTATGAATCCGTGAAGAATCCGCTGCCGGAAGGGAAACTGCAAAATCTCGGTGCCTTTTCCGCCGGTGAGGACATGGCGCTGGAGCTGCGCATGGAGGATTGGTCGGCAACCTACCTGCGCGGCTATGTCGGCAGCGTCTATACCGAACAGGGCTGGCTAAAGACGGATCTGAATGCCGTCACGGACAAGGCACAGACGCTGTATGCCCTGCAGCGGGACTATTTTTTCCCCGCAACACAGCGCGGCGCGGCAGAGGAAGAACGTTCGGAAAATGATTTTACGGTAAAAACAGAAAATGCCTGCCGCGCGGAATGCTATATTCCCTACGGCGCGGCGGAGCTTGACTTGGATCGGCAAGCCTTGCGATCCGAGGGCTGCACAGGGCAGCAGAGCCTGCACGGAACGGTTTATGATGTGTTTGAAAGTTACCTGACCCAGGAAAAACTGGCGCAGGAGGGCAGCGATTACCGCATTGCGGAAGCGGCCTATCGGGCATGGGTATATGACCAATATTTGCAGGTGCCCGACGCGGAGCGGCAGCTGCTTGGCACCCGCTTTGCATTCCCGGAGGAGACTGTTTCCAACACGCAGGCGCGGCAGTGGGTCACGCAGTGTGTGCAAAACGCCCTGACCTATGACGAGGCAGCGGTGATGGCACAGGGCGATATGCCGTTTTTGGAATATCTGCTTACGGTCAACCCACGCGGCTACAGTGTGCAGTATGCAACGCTTGCAACGCTGCTGATGCGCTGCTGTGGGATCCCTGCGCGCTATGTGGAGGGATATCTGTTGACCGGCGAACAGGCCGAACAGCTGCAACCCGGCCAGTGGACAACGCTGCGGCAAAGCGACAGCCATGCCTGGACGGAGATTTATTTGGACGGCGTGGGCTGGATTCCGTTTGACACGACGCCGCAGCACAAAGACGAAATCACGTATCGCCTCCCGCCCAATGGGCAGGGAACAAGCGACACAGCCGAGGTCACACCACAGCCGTTGCCTTCACCCGATCGACAGGAGATACAGATTCAAAGACAACCGCAGGAGCCGGAGGAAACGGTGCAAAGTCTGCAATGGCTTTGGCTGCTTTTGTTAGTGGGAATTTTGGCGCTGCTTGTCCGCACAATACTGCTTAGAAGACGATTAACAAGACGCATCCGCAGATTTTCTACCGCAGATGCACGTTCGGCCAGTCTGGACTGCCTAGCCTACACGCTGGAGCTTCTCGGCGCGTTGGGACTTCCGGCGCGCAATGCACCGTTGGGCAAGCGGACGGGGGAGATCACGGCAATCCTGAATTGGCCGGATCCGACGCAGGTGGAGGCGGTCGTGTCGCTTGCCGGACGGCTTGCGTTCAGCAAGCATCCTGCCACCGAGGAGGATCGCGCGCTGGCGCTGGCCGCATTGACGGCAGTTGGCACGGTTTGGCGAACCAAAACGCCGTGGGCAAGGCGAATGTATCTGCGGTGGTTTGCCTGCAAAGTCAAGTGAGGAGGAACGGAACATGAAATACAGCTTACGGCGTTTGATCAGCTGCTGCCTTGTGCTGGCGCTGCTTTTGCCATGGCTTCCCATGCGGGTACACGCAGCGGAGCAAGGCCGGCTCGTTCTGGCGGCGGTCACGGAGGAACAGGTCATCATTGAACCAATGTACCTTACCTATGACGCTAACGCAACAATTTTAACGACGCTGGCGCAGTCCGGGCATCATTTTGAGGGGCTTGAAACAGGTTTTATTTCCGCCATTGACGGCGTGGGGGGAAATTTTTCTGTGCTGTGTGACAAAGGGGAATTTTTCCTGACCGCACCGGCTGAAACGGTTTCGACCGTGTACTTTACAACGGCAACGCCCTCCGATGTCTGCTTTGCACTTTTAAACACCATGGCGGACTATCGGGCAGCGGACAATGGCGTACAAAACGACCCGGCGGCGCAGCAGGCCTACCGCGATGCACTCGATGCACTGTATGATATGACGCAGGCACAGCAGCGGCAACAGGCCTTGCAGACGGCGATGGATCGCTATGCCGCTTATCTCAGGGGAGAAACGGTCACACTGCATTTTGACATTTCGCAAGGGACAAAAGCCGGGGTTCCGGTCGATGCGGTTTTCACGGACAGCTTTGGAAGAATCCATCAGGAAAAGCAGGTGCGGGAAATCTCCCTTCTTCCCGATACCTACACCTTTGATTTGTGCGACGGCGGGAGAAACCACGTGCGCGGCAGCATCACGGTGACGGAGGAGCAGACGCTTTCTGCTGCCCTTCCGGTAGGCCAATGGCTCGCGAACGCGGATTTGAGCATAGACAGCGGCGAAAGCTGGAACGCTGTGCAGCGCGAGGGCGATACATACTATGTGCCGGACTATGCGGAGGGAAACCTATACCCCTACCTTGAACCGGGCGAGGGCGTGGACACGGGCGCGTGCGGCGTATATTTGGCGAACAGCCCCGATGCACCGCGACGCACCTGGCAGAGCAGGCAGACCGTGCTATCCGGGCTGTATCTGCCGAATTCCATGCAGGGTGCGGAGTTCGCCTTGGAGGTTCGCAGGCAGGACGGTGCGTGGGAACAGTATCAGACCTATCCGATGCACCTGATCCGCGTGCCGACACTTGCAGCTCTGCGCGTCAGCGGGGACGGTACGCAGCTTCCGCTGCGCTTTGACCCGGCGGTGCGGGAATACACCGTTACAACAGTTTCCGACACGTTGCGAATCGAGGCAAGCGCCCTGTGCGAGGACAGCACTGTTTCAATCAACGCAACGGCAGGCACAGCAGCGGACATTCCGGTTACAGACGGCAGCGTCATTACAGTGGACACTTGGCACAGCAACGGGCAAGGCACACATTATACGATAACAGTGCGCAAGGCGGCGTCGGCGCAAGTGACACTTCAGAAGCCCAAAAACTGTCAAGTCGCCGTCTATAACCGAACGGGCGCGGCCATTATGCCCAAATCGCAAACGGACGCTTCGGCAGTGTTTGCTTTGATTCCCGGTGAGGATTACACCTATGTTGCAACGCAGGACACCTATTATCACACCAGCGCCGACTTTACGGCGGAAGACCGGCTGACAATCTCGGCAGCTGCGCCGATCCGGTCGGATTGGCTGCAAGCGCTCCACATCGGGCCGACAAAAACGGTTGCCTATGAAAGCGATGCGGCATTTTCTCCGGCTGTGCATACCGGTACCTATTTTGTCGGCAGCAATCAGACGGCATTCGGCATGATGGCAACGCTCGCGGAGGGCGCGTCAGGGTGCGAAATCACAGGCCACTACTGCGACTATCGCAGCTGGGAGCCTGCCTATGGGGAGCGGACGCTGCAAATTCCCGGTGACACATTCCGCACAGCCACGGCCTTCCTCGGCGTTTCCGGCAGAGGGAATACGATACGTCTGGAAATCGGCAGGGAAAAGGACAGCGTGCGTTATTATCAGGAGTACATTTTGACTGCGCAGCGTCTTCTGCAACTCAATGCCCTGTCGTGTGCAAGCAATGACAGGCAATTGCCGCTGTCGCAGAAATTTGATAAAAATGTTTTAAACTATGACGTGTCCTTGGGACAAATGCTGCGGACACTTACGCTGAGTTGGAAGCTGCTGAGCACTGCATCCGGCAACGACAAGAATTTCACGCTTACTGTGACCTGCGGCGCATCGGTGCAGCAGCTGGATTACACGGCGCTGGAGGTCGAGCAGGTGCAAAGCGTCCCCATTGCGCTCGATCCGGAACAGATGGAGGAGAAAATTTTTCTGCGGTTAGAGCATGACGGCGCTATTTCACAGACCTACATCATTACGGTACACAAGCTGCCCTCGGTGGAAACGGTGATTGAAGTGTCGCCGTCACAAGCTGTGATTTGCCTGACGGAGGGAGGAACCCGGATCTGGCCGGATGCGGAGGGCAGATATCAGCTCGACCGCGATGTGCAATATCGCTATACGGCAACCTGTTACGGCTATGTTTCGCAGGTGCAGACCTTTGTCGCAGGCGAGCCAAACCAAACCATTTCCATCACGTTGGAACCGGCGGCAGAAAATCTCCGCGCCGATTTGCTCCAACCGGGCGATTGGAGCAGCTTCCGGGGCAATGCGGAAAATAATGCCGTCACGCAGGCCAAAACGCCGATTACGGCGGAAAATGCAGTGCTCAACTGGGCAAATAAGCTGGGCAGCGGAATGTCCGGCGGCGGTGTCGGCTCCCCAATTTTGGTGGGCGGCGTTCTTTATACCTATGCCAATGATACGGTGATGAAGGTGGATAAGAGAACCGGTGCGGTGCTGCTGTCTATGCCGATGGCGCGCGCGTCCAGCTTTTCCATTACACCGCCGGCCTATGGTGAGGGAATGCTCTTTGTCGGATTGTCCAACGGCGGCATTCAGGCCTTTGACGCGCAGACATTGCAGCCGCTTTGGCTGTATGAGGATGCGCTGGGCGGCCAACCCAATTGCCCCATTACGTATCGTGACGGTTATCTGTATACCGGCTTCTGGAATTCCGAAACCCGCCAGGCCAACTTTGTCTGCATCAGCGTGACCGATGAAGACCCCACACGGGGCGACGAGGAAAAGTACGCGGCATGGATCTACACTGGCAGCGGGTTTTACTGGGCGGGCGCATATGTAACAGACCGGTTTGTTTTGGTGACAAGCGATGACGCAGAGATCGGCTATCAAAAGGGTCACGGCGAAATTTTGTCGCTGGACTGCCGAACGGGGCGGCTGCTGGACAGACAAACGGCGTCGGGGCTTGGCGACTTGCGCAGCAGCGTTTGCTATGACGCAGATACGGACAGCTGTTATTTCACCTCTAAGGGCGGCGACTTTTACGCCATTGCGGTCAACCCGGACGGAACCTTCCGCGCCGATTCACAAAGGAGCCTGCATTTGCGCAACGGCTCGGACAATCCGGCGACGCCGCCCATGAGTACTTCTACCCCGGTGATCTATCAGGGCAGAGCCTACATCGGCGTTGGCGGAACGGCACAGTTTGGCGCATATTGCGGGCATAATATCACGGTGATCGACCTTGCGTCGTGGAGCATTGCCTATACGGTTCCGACGCAGGGACAGCCGCAGACCAGCGGCCTGCTGACAACGGCGTATGACGATGCGGTCTATGTCTATTTCATCGACAACGCATCGCCCGGCAAGCTGCGTGTGATCCGCGATACGGCAGGACAGACACAGCCAAGCTACACCACAACAGAGCATTACACCACCGCCGGGCAGACGGTGAGCATAGAAGCGGCATATGTCCTGTTCACACCGCATGGCGAGCAGGCGCAGTATGCCATTTGCAGCCCAATTGCGGACGGGGAGGGGAACCTCTACTTTAAAAATGACTCCGGCTATCTCATGTGTGTGGGTAACGCGATCACAAAGCTGACCGTTGCCAAACAGCCGGAAAAGACCGTCTACGAGGTGGGAGAAATCTTTGACCCGACGGGCTTGCAGGTGTTGGCGCAGAATGCAAGCGGTGCGGAGTGGGACGTTACGCCCTATACGCGATTTTCAACCGAACCGCTGACAACACAGGACACGGAGTTCACGCTTACCTGTTCGTTTGGTGCGCACCAGCAGATGTACCACAACTGCGACGGTCAGAGCGGCGTGGCATATCATATCCCGACCGCCACGCTGGATTTGACGGTTTGTCCGGGACACCAATGGGATAACGGCACTGTCACCATCCCGCCGACCGCAGAGTCCGAGGGGGAAATGACCTATGCCTGTACGCTCTGCGGCGCAACGCGCACCGAAGCGATTCCGGCGACCGGCGAATGCACCGGCGGCGAGGACTGCCCGTCGCATCCATTCACGGATATTTCGCCGACGGCTTGGTATCACAAGGCGGTGGACTATGCGGTCGTCAACGGCTTGATGTTTGGCGTGAGCGAAACGCAATTCTGGCCAAACGCCACCATGACCCGCGCGCAGCTGGTGACGGTGCTTTGGCGGCAGGCGGGAATGCCCAAACCAACGCAGAAGGCCGCTTTCACCGATCTGACGGCTGCCTGGTATCAGGATGCCGTTACATGGGCAGCGGAGAACGGCATTGTTTATGGCATGACGCAAACGAGCTTCCAGCCAAACGGCACGGTGACGCGGGAACAGTTGGCCACGATCCTCCGCCGCTATACAAGCGACTATTTGCAGCACGATACGGATGCCCGACAGGATTTCGCCGCCTTTGAGGACGGTGAAACGGTTTCCGGCTGGGCGTATGCGTCCATGCAATGGGCGGTTGCCGAGGGTTTCATCAGCGGCAACCGAAATGGCGGAAAGCTGTATCTTAGCCCAAAAAACGGCGCGACCCGCGCGCAGGTCGCTTCTGTCCTGATGCGGTATATTCAAAAGATGACGAGCCTGCAATAACGAGATCCCTGATTTTGCAACGCAACGCAAAATCAGGGATATTTTTGCGGATTGTTGATTGCTTTGCACAGATAGTCGCGAAGATCCGACAATATTTTGTGCAAAATATATAAAATCGGAAGAGAAATCTTGTGCGTTTACCCAAAGTGCAGCAAATTTGATTGACTTTCCCGGGCGAGTGAATTATCATATAAAAAATACTTTATGATATAATAGGAGAGAAGATATGGCGCGTGTTGTTGTGTTTGGAAGTTTTAACGTGGATTTGATGGCACGAGCCGAGCATATGCCGGTTCCGGGTGAAACGGTTTATGCCACAATGTTCCGCCAAAGCGCCGGCGGCAAGGGGTTTAACCAGGCTGTGGCGGCGCACAAGGCCGGCGCAGAGGTAACGACCATCGTCAAGCTGGGCAGGGATGCCATGGCGAATATGGCGCTGGAGGTTATGCGGCGGCTGCATATGCCGCAAGATAGGGTGCTCTATCACCCGACAGCCTCCACCGGAACGGCGTTGATCACCGTGGACAATATCACCGGCCAAAATGCTATTGTCATTGTTCCCGGCGCGAACGATACCTTTACGGCGGACGATGTTGCCCGCGTGGCCGACGTGCTGGACGGCGCATCGCATCTGCTGTTGCAGTTGGAGGTCAACCAGCAGGCAAACGAAATGCTTGCCCGCATTGCCAAGAAAAAGGGCGTCAAGGTCATCATCAACACCGCCCCCTACCGCCCGGTGTCGGAGGAATTTTTAAACGGCGCTTATCTTGTGACACCCAATGAGGTGGAGGTCGAAGAAATGACCGGCGTAGCTGTCACGGATTTATACAGTGCCGACCGCGCTTCTGCCGTGCTGCTGCGGCAAGGCGTGCAGAATGTGCTGATCACACTGGGCAGCCGCGGCGTCTATCTCAACGCCGACGGAAAGTCGCAGATCATCCCGGCGCACGTTGTCCGCGCGGTGGACACCACCGGCGCAGGCGATTGCTTCAACGGCGGCCTGCTCGCGGCGCTGGCGGAGGGCAAAACGCTGCCGCAGGCGTGTGTGTTTGCCAATGCGCTTGCAGCACTGGCCGTGCAGAAAATCGGCGCGGCGGACGCTGCACCTACCCGCGAAGAGGTAGAAGCGTTCCTCATGGAAATTTGATCCCGATTTTTTGCGACAAAGTTTGCGTTTTTGGAAAAAACACAGTAGAAACGGGATATTTGGTTGCAATATTTTTGAAAATCAGTTATAATATAAGGGTAAAAATATGTATGCGTGCTTTGACTGTTTCCACTTTGGAAAGGAGAGAACAATTTGAACCTTGAAAAAGAACTTACTGCCTTTGACGCCGGCGATCTGTCCACGGCATATCACATTTTAGGCGCCCACCGTCAGGGGGATGTCTGGTGCTTCCGCGTTTGGGCGCCCAATGCAAAAGCAATCCACGTGGTAGGCGACTTCAACTTCTGGAACACGACCGATTTGCCGATGCAGCCGATCGGACACGGCGTCTGGGAGGCGGTGTCAGAGTTTGCAAAGGTCGGTCAGGCTTATAAATATTGTGTTACGCAGGCTTCCGGTCGGCAGGTCATGAAAGCCGACCCCTATGGCTATCAAATGACCCCGCTGCCGGACACGTCAAGCGTTCTGTGCGATCTGGACACCTATCACTGGGGCGACGGCGTTTACCGCCGCACGGCTGCGCGCCGTAAGATGCTCAGTCGGCCGGTCAATATCTATGAGGTGCATCTCGGCTCCTGGAAGCGCCACGAGGACGGGTCTTTCCTGTCCTATGGCGAATTGGCGGAGCAGCTGGTACCCTATGTCAAGGACATGGGCTACACCCACATTGAGCTGCTGCCGATTGCCGAGCATCCGTTCACGCCCAGCTGGGGCTATCAGGTCACGGGCTATTATGCGCCGACGCACCGCTACGGCAAGCCGCAGGAGCTGATGCAGCTGGTGGATGCCTGCCATCAGGCGGGGATCGGTGTGATTCTGGACTGGGTCCCGGCGCACTTCCCCAAGGATGAATACGGCCTGTACGAATTTGACGGCACCTGCCAGTATGAGGTGTCCGACCCCATGATGCGGGAGCATCCTGACTGGGGCACGCGGATTTTTGACTACGGCAAGGGCGGCGTGTGTTCCTTTTTAACGTCCAATGTCGTGTTCTGGCTGAACAAATATCACATCGACGGCATCCGCGTGGATGCGGTGGCCTCGATGCTGTATCTCGACTATAACCGTCCCAATTACCGCCCCAACAAATACGGCGGCAGGGAAAATCTGGAAGCGATCGCATTTTTGCAAAAGATGAATCAAGCCGCTTTTGCCGCGAACAAAAGCGTGATGATGATTGCTGAGGAGTCCACAACGTTCCCCAATGTGACAAAGCCTGCGTATGACGGCGGTCTGGGCTTTTTGTTCAAGTGGAATATGGGCTGGATGAACGACCTGCTGAAATATATGGAGCAGGATCCGGTCTACCGCAAATATGAACACAATAAGCTGACCTTCCAGCTGACGTATGCGTTCTCGGAGAACTTTATTCTTCCGCTGTCGCATGACGAGGTGGTGCACGGCAAAAAATCGCTCATCGGCCGGATGCCGGGCGATTACAACCAGAAATTCAACAATTTACGCGCATTTTTCGCATATATGATGACGGAACCGGGCAAAAAGCTGAACTTTATGGGCAGTGAATTTGGCCAGTTCATCGAGTGGGACTACCGGCAGGGGTTGGATTGGCTGCTGCTGGACTATGACCGGCATCGCCAGATGCAAAAATTCACCCACGACTTGAACCACTTCTACCTGCATCACCCCCAGCTGTGGGAAAATGACCAGAATTGGGAGGGCTTCCGGTGGATCAACCCCGACGATGGCGACAACAGCATTTTGTCCTACTGCCGCATGGACAAGCAGGGCAGAGAGCTGGTGGTGCTGTGCAATTTCACGCCGGTCTACCGTGAGCATTACCGCCTTGGGCTGAAGCGCCCCGGCACCTATGACCCCATTTTTTGTACCGATCGGGAGGAATACGGCGGCTATAACACCTTCGTACCCTCCGCGCAAACACAGAAAATCCCCGCGAACGGCATGAACAATTCTGCGGAATTTGTTCTGCCGGGGATGTCAGTTACGATATTCCAGCGCAGAGTGAAAACCAACAAAAAGCCAAAACTTGATGAGGAGAGGTAATTATGAACTTTCAGAAAAAACATTGTGTCGCAATGCTTCTGGCAGGCGGGCAGGGCAGCCGTCTGATGGTATTGACGGAAAACACGGCTAAGCCTGCGGTTCCCTTCGGCGGCAAATACCGTATTATCGATTTTCCACTGTCCAACTGCGTCAACTCCGGCATCAACACGGTGGGCATCTTGACCCAGTATCAGCCGCTGGAACTCAATGAGTATATCGGCAACGGCCAGCCGTGGGGACTCAACCGCTCTCATGGCGGCGTGCAGGTGCTGCCGCCCTATGCCAGAAGCAAAAAATCCGAGTGGTATAAGGGCACAGCCAATGCGATCTATCAGAACATCGGCTTCATCGAACGCTATGACCCGGAAAATGTCCTGATTCTCTCCGGCGACCACATCTATCGGATGGACTACGCCGCAATGCTGCGCTTCCACACCGAAAAGAACGCCGACTGCACCATCGCCGTGCGCAAGGTTCCCATGGAGGAGGCCAGCCGCTTTGGCATCATGAATACCAACGACGACGGCTCCATCTATGAGTTTGAAGAAAAGCCCAAAAAGCCCAAGAGCAACAATGCCTCCATGGGCATCTACATATTTAAATGGAGCGTGCTGAAAAAGTTCCTGATTGCTGATGAGGAAGACCCCAAGTCGCAGAACGACTTCGGTAAAAACGTCATTCCTGCCATCCTCAACGCCGGCCACAAGCTGTATGCCTATGCATTCCAGGGCTATTGGAAGGACGTCGGCACGATCTCCTCTTTGTGGGAAGCCAACATGGAGCTTTTGGGCGAGAATCCCGAATTCGACATTTACGGCGACAGCAAGCAAAAAATTTATGCCCGGAACTATGCAATGCCGTCAAGCTACATCGACCGCAGCGCACAGATCTCCAACAGCTTCATCGCAGAAGGCTGCGAGGTGTTCGGCACCGTCACCCACAGCATTATTTCCACCGGCTGTACCGTGGAAAAAGACGTTGTTGTGGAGGACAGCGTGATCATGCCGAACGTCACCATTGAATCCGGTGCGATCATCCGCCACGCCATCGTGGGCGAGGGCTGCAAGGTTTGTCACAACGCCATCATCGGCGGTCGCTTTGCGCCGGAAGAAACCAAAGAAATCAGTGTCATCGGCAAGGACAAGGTGGTTGAAGAAAACCAGGTCATCAAGCCGGGCGAAATCTGCTAAGGCGGGGAAAGTGAGGGAATTACCATGAAAATGATGGGTATTATATTTGCAAATATTTACGACAGCTCCCTGGGTCAGCTGACCAACAAGCGCACCATGGCGTCCTTGCCCTTCGGCGGCAGATATCGCCAGATCGACTTCTGCCTGTCCAATATGGCAAACTCCGGCATGGATCACATCGGCATCATCACCCGCTTTAACTACCAGTCCCTGATGAACCATATCGGCTCTGCACAGGAGTGGGATCTGGAGCTGGGCGAGGGCAAGCTGGAATTTTTGACGCCGTTTTCCATGGGTCACAACGGCTCCTACCGCGGCAAGCTCGATGCGCTGAATTCCGCCATGATTTTCCTGCAATTGGCAACCGAGGAATATGTTGTTCTGGCAGACAGCGGTGTGCTGTGCGCAATCGACTACCGCAAGGTGCTCGATGAGCATATTGCCTCCGGCCGCGATGTCACAGTCATCACAAAGGCCGGCATCAGCAACGGCGAAAAGCAGCTGGATCTGGCAGTTTTGCTCGATGAAGAGGGCAAGGTCAAGGATATGGCGGTGGACTATGCCGCCGATGAACGCTATCTTGCCTCCATGGGTGCATTTATCATGAAGCGCGAAAAGCTGATCGAGGCAGTTCGCGAGTCTGTCGCCCGCTCCTTGTATCATCTTGAGCGTGACTTTATCCTCCGCTCGTTCTACAAGGGCGAACTGAACGTTGGCGTCTATCAGTTCCAGAATGTGGCGCTGTTCAACGAAAGCCCGGAAGAATATTATCAGAGCAATCTCGCCCTGCTCGACAGTAAGGTGCGTCACAGCCTGTTCCGCAGCGGCAACACCATTTACACCAAGGTGCGCAATGAGGTTCCCGCCAACTTCGGCGAAAACGCTCAGATCGACAACTGCATCGTGGGCGATGGCTGCGTGCTCGACGGCAAGGCGGAGCATTCTGTCTTGTTCCGCGGCGTCGATCTGCACAAGGGCGCCAGCGTGAAGGACTGCGTGATCATGCAGGACGCCGTGATTGAAGAGGGCGCGGAGCTGGAATACTGCGTGCTGGATAAGTTGGTTCACGTGACCAAGGGCGCAAAGCTGCGCGGTATGCCCAATCACCCGGTCATCGTGGAAAGAGGAGAAACCGTATGAAAATTTTGCTAGCAGCTTCCGAAGCTGCCCCTTATGTAAAAACCGGCGGTCTGGGGGATGTGTTACAGGCACTCCCCGCCGAGCTGAGCAGGATTCCCAACAATGAGTTGGTGCTGTTTTTGCCCTACTACCGCCGCATTAAGTATAACCCGGAGATCGAAACCACATTTGTCGGATCGTTCTCTATCCACCTGTCATGGCGGGAGCAGTATGTCGGCCTGTTCCAGCTCAAGAGCCGCCGGAAAAAGCTGCGGGTCTACTTCATCGACAATGAATACTACTTTGGCGGCCGCGACAGCATCTACAGCGACTATGACGACGGCGAACGCTTTGCCTATTTCTCCAAGGCAATTCTTGCCTGCATGGACTATATCGGCTTTGACCCCGATGTCATTCACTGCCACGACTGGCAAACAGCGCTGGTGCCGGTTTACTTCCGTGCCGACCATCAGCAGGATCACCCCAACACCCGTCTTGTGTTCACCATTCACAATGTGGAATATCAGGGGAAGGCCAATATGCCGTTTTTCCGCGATACATTGGGTTTGCCCGATGAATATGAGGGGATCTTGACCTTTGACGGCTGTCTGAATTTCATGAAGGGCGCCATTTTGACCTCCGACCGCGTTACCACGGTGTCGCAGACCTACGCGCAGGAGCTGCAATATCCCTATTATGCGCATGGCCTGGACGGCATTTTGTCCGGCTGTGGCGACCGCCTGTGCGGTATCACCAACGGCATTGATATCGATGTTTACAATCCCATGAAGGATCCGGCACTGGTTGCAAACTTCTCTGCTGCAAAGCCGGACGGGAAAAAGAAGAACAAGGCCGCGCTTCAAGAGGAATTGGGGCTTGAGGTTGCCGACGATGTGCCGATTTTGGCAATGGTCACCCGTTTGGCCGGACACAAGGGCATCGATTTGCTTACCTATATCCTGCATCGCTTGATGGAACGCCGCGTGCAGCTGGTGATCGTCGGCACCGGTGAGTATCAGTATGAGCACGTGCTGTCCAACATCGCGCGCGAATATCCCGGCAAGTTCTCCATGAATCTGCGCTTTGACCCGGCGCTGGCTTCCCGCGTATATGCAGGGGCAGATTTGTATCTGATGCCTTCCAAGTCAGAGCCTTGCGGTCTGAGCCAGCTGATTGCCATGCACTATGGCACAATTCCCATCGTCAACGAAACCGGCGGCTTGAAGGATACGGTTCCCGCCTACAACCCCGAAACCGGCGAGGGACGCGGCTTCAGCTTCCAGAGCTACAACGGTGATGATTTCCTTGGCGCGATTGACAGAGCGATTGACTTATATTATAATGATAAGCTGGCTTGGGCAGCGCTGATGAAGCAGGATATGACATTTGATTGCAGCTGGAAAACACCGGCACAACGTTATATGGAATTGTACGCCAGCTTATAACAGCCTGTCGAAAAACTTTGTTTTTCGGCAGCCTAAACCGCGCGAAGGGCAGCTCTTCGCGCGGAGTGCGACGCTGCAAAATATGATTGAATTTGATTCGCCGTACCTCGGCGGCGAACTCTGCGAGGCTTTTTTGACAGGCTTCGGTCTGCCGAAAATCCGGGAAATTTCTTCTGTCGGCTGCCGTCATGCGCTTTCTTTTACGGTCGCCGACAGATTTTTATGCAAAAAATGGAGGAGCGGAAGAACATGAAACCCATTGAATTGATTCAGCAGGAAACAATGCACTCCTTTGGCTGCGATCTTTCCGAAGCAACGGAAATTCAGGTCTATAAAGCGCTGTGCAAGGTAACAAGACATATGTTGGCGGAAAAACGCCACGAATTTAAACGCAGCTACACCGGCAGCAACCGCAAGCACGTATATTATATGTCCATGGAATTTCTGGTTGGCACCTCGCTGCGCAATAACTTGTATAATTTGGGCGTGGAGGAAGAATTCACGCAGGCGTTGAAGGAAGCCGGCTTCGACATTCAGCGCCTTTACGATTTGGACCCGGATGCCGGTCTGGGCAACGGCGGTCTGGGACGGCTTGCGTCTTGTTATATGGACTCGTTGACCGGTCTGGAATACCCTGCAACCGGCTTTTCCATTCGCTATGAGTTCGGCATTTTCCGCCAGAAAATTGTCGACGGTTGGCAGATGGAGTTCCCGGATAACTGGCTGGAGATGGCCGATGTCTGGCTGCGTCCCCGCACGGAGGACGCGGTGGAGGTTCGCTTTGGCGGCAATGTGCGCGAATGGCAGGAAAACGGACAATTTAAAGTTGCGCAGGAAAATTATCACGCCGTGATGGCTGTGCCGTATGACTTTTTGATTTCCGGTTACCACAGCAAGGCAGTCAACAAGCTGGTGCTTTGGGGCGCCAGGCTGCCACAGAGCTTCGACATGGCGGCGTTCTCACGCGGCGATTATGTCCGCGCACTGGAAGAGAACACCATGGCCGAAACGATTTCCAAGGTGCTTTACCCCGCCGATGACCATTTGCAGGGCAAGCGCCTGCGGCTAAGACAGCAATATCTGCTGGTTTCCGCGTCGTTGCAGAGCATTTTGCGCGACCACGTGAAAAAATACCGCACGTTGGACAATTTGCCCGATTATGTCGCGATCCACATCAACGACACCCACCCGGCACTGTGCGTGCCGGAGCTGATGCGCCTTTTGATGGACGATTACGGCTATGGCTGGGATCAGGCATGGGAGATCACGCAAAAAACGCTCTCCTATACCAACCACACCGTCATGAGCGAAGCGCTCGAACGTTGGAGCGTAGAGTTGTATCGCGAACAGCTGCCGCGCATCTACGCCATCACCGCCGAAATCAACCGCCGTCTGATGGAGCAGCTGCACAAAGTCTATCCCGGCGACTATGGCAAGCTGAATTATATGGCGGTCATCGCAAACGGCGAGGTGCGCATGGCGAATTTGTGCCTTGCGGCGTGCCATCAAATCAACGGCGTGTCCAAGCTGCACACGGATATCCTGCGCAACGGCATTTTCCGCGACTATTGCCAGCTTGACCCATCGCGCTTTGTCAACGTGACCAACGGCATCGCCTACCGCCGCTGGCTGTGTCAGGCCAATCCGAAGTTGACCGCTTACCTGCGCGAGCAGATTGGCGATGACTTCCTCAAGGACCCTGTCGCATTGGAAGCACTGCTGAAATATCAAAATGACAGCGCGGTTCTGGATAATTTACAGCGCATCAAGCGCGAAAACAAGGTGCGCCTTGCCAATTATATTTCCCATAGCAACGGCATCCTCATCAACCCCGATTCCCTGTTTGACGTGCAGATCAAGCGCCTGCACGAATATAAGCGGCAGCTGCTCAATGTGCTGCACATTCTGCTGCTCTACCGCCAAATCAAGCAGAATCCCAATGCCGATTATGTGCCCCGCACCTTTATTTTTGCGGCCAAGGCATCGGCGGGCTATATCCGCGCCAAGCAGATCATCAGCCTGATCGTGGCGGTGTCGAACCTTGTCAACTCCGACCCGCAGGTGCGCGACAAATTAAAGGTCGTGTTTGTCGAGGACTACAAGGTCTCCCTTGCAGAAATCATCATCCCCGCCGCCGATATTTCCGAGCAGATCTCCATCGCCGGCAAGGAAGCCTCCGGCACCGGCAACATGAAGTTAATGATCAACGGCGCGGTGACGATCGGCACGCTGGACGGCGCGAATGTGGAGATCCACGAGCAGGTCGGTGATGAAAATATGTTCCTTTTCGGTATGAAGGCACACGAGGTCGAGGAGCTTTGGCAGCGCGGCTATCAGCCCAGCGCCTTTGTGGATGACGCACTTTGGCAGGTGCTGAATATGCTGACCTCCGGCGAGTTGGGCAGAAATTTTGACGACATTGCCGACAGCTTGCTGACCAATCGCTTTGGCACAGCAGACGGCTACATGATTTTGGCGGATTTTGCCGACTATGCCCGCGCACAGCGTGATGTTTCCGCAGCGTACCGCGATAAGAATCGTTTTAATAATATGTCACTGGTCAATATTGCCAAGGCAGGCGTTTTTTCCGCCGACCGTGCGGTTTTGGAGTACGCCAACGGAATCTGGCATTTAAATTAAGGAGAGAAATCCATGCGAATTCTGTACAACAGCAAAGAAGAGCGTTTTAAATCCCCCTTCGGCACCCTCACACCGGAGCAGCCCTGTACGCTGCACCTGCACATTCCGGTCGACTGCCGCACTTCGGCAGCGGAGGTGATTTTTGACGATTGCAACGGCAAGCTCGTCACCTCCTTTTCCATGAAGCTGGAGCAGACAAAGGGTGATTACGATATTTTTACGTGCCAATTCAGCCTGTCACAGTGTGGATTATATTTCTACTATTTCCGTATCAACGCGCACACCGGCCCGTTCCGACTGTTCCGGCAGGGCAATGACACCAACATGGAAGCCGGGGAGAAGTGGCAGCTGAGCTGCATCCCGGCCGACTTCAAGACGCCGGACTGGAGCAAGGGCGCGGTCATGTACCAAATTTTCCCCGACCGCTTCTATCAGGTCGGCACCTGCGACACGACCGGCAAGCTGGGGCCGTTCTGGATGCACGAGGATTTGTCGGATATGCCCAATTTCCGCCCCGATGCACACGGCGAGGTGCTGAACAATGACTTTTTCGGCGGCAATTTCCGTGGGATTCAGGAGAAGCTGCCCTATCTAAAGTCGCTGGGCGTGGGTGTTCTGTATCTCAACCCCATTGTCAAGGCATTTTCCAATCACCGCTATGACGCGGCGGATTTCAAATGCACCGACCCGATGCTGGGAACGCAGGAGGATTTCCGCAATCTGTGTGATGCGGCGCATCAGTTGGGGATTCGCGTGATTTTTGACGGCGTGTTCAATCACACCGGCAGCAACAGCATCTATTTTGACGCCAAGGGCGTATTTGGCGGCGGCGCGGTGTCCGACCCGGATTCAAAGTACCGCAGCTGGTTCCAGTTCAAGCACTACCCGGACGAGTATCTGTCCTGGTGGGGCATCCAAACCTTGCCCTGTGTCGATAAAAGCAACCCCGACTATATCCGCTATCTGGTCGATGATGAGGACAGCGTCATTGCGCACTGGATGAAGCTGGGCGTTGACGGCTTCCGGCTGGATGTGGTGGATGAGCTGCCGAATGAGCTTGTCGTGCGGCTCAAGCAACGTGTCCGCGAACTGAATCCCGAGGGAATGCTCATCGGCGAGGTCTGGGAGGACGCATCGAATAAGATTGCATATGACGTTTCCCGCCGCTATTTTGTCGATGCAGAATTAGATAGCGTGATGAATTACCCTTGGCAAAAGGCGATAATACAATACATAACCGGCAAGGACGACGGCTCCGCCTTTGGCGAATGTGTAATGACCATCGCGGAAAACTACCCCCCGCAGGTGCTGGCCTGTGTAATGAACATTCTGGGCACGCACGACACGGCGCGAATTTTAAACACGCTGGCAACCGATTTTCGTGGCAATAAGGAGCAGCAGTCACGCCGCGAGCTGACCGATGCCGAGCGCGAACGCGGTCTGCGCCGCCTGCTTTTGGCAAGCGTTCTGCAATACACACTGCCCGGTATGCCCTGCGTCTACTATGGAGATGAAGCGGGAATGGAGGGCTTTGCCGACCCGTTCAACCGCCGCTATTTCCCGTGGGGAAAGGAAAACACAACGCTGCAGGCGCACTATCGCGCGCTGGGGCAGTTGAAAAATCAGACGCCCGCGCTGCAATTGGGCGATGTCCGCGTGCAGGAGGCCGGCGGTGGCCGCGTTTGCTTTGTGCGCCGCACGGTGCAGCAGGCGGTGGCCGTGTGCGTCAACCATGCGCCGACCGGCTGGCAGCTTCCGGTCAGCGGGGAAGTACTCTTTGCAACCGAAGCACCCTCCAACGGCGTCCTTCCGGCAAATTCCGCAGCAGTTTTGGAACTTCCAAAGCAATAAACCGTCAAAATGCCGTCCCCCTGTCAAAAGCCGGACGGCATTTTTTTGTGAAAATAACCGGGAGAATGGCAAAAAATTGGTAAAATGAAACAAAACTACCCAATATACACCGCGTTTATTCATCGATCGTTGTACAAATCGCGGCCAAATTGCATAAATTTATGAAAAAATAACCAAATTTCAGGTGCGAAAATAGCGATTTATCGATGTAAAGAGAAAAATATCAAAAAATCGGCGAAAATGCGAAAATTCAGCTTGACCATTGGCGATTTGCACAATATAATAAGAATAACCATTTTATATTCTCCATTGGAAAAGGCAGCTTTTCCTTGCCAGGATATTCATATTGAAATGTGTCCACGGATATGATACAATAGTCCACATCCGACAGCTAGGCAGACAGGAGGCAGCTATGGCAAAGTACAAATATGCCGGTGACTACCGCTTGGAAAACGTCTTGGACAGAAATGGCAAAATGACCACCGTATCCGTCTACCGCGGTACGTACTACCGCTTTCTGGCGCCGGATGCTACGGTTCGCCTGATGAAGCGGCTCTACTTGGAGATTTATATTGTGGCGCTGGCCTGCTGGTTCGCACTGCTGTGCATGAACCTGCGCAGCACGTCCTTTGGCTGGCTCGTTCTGGTGCCGATGGCACTGGCCGCAATTGCGGTTTTGTTTGAGGGCTGCGCCATGTGGCGGCTGGCAACGGCAGGCGATAAGGTCACGCGGGAGCACAACGACAAGCTCTACGGCCGCGTGGCGTCCGCTTCCACGGCACATATGATTTTGGGCGGTATCGGTCTGGTGGGCAGCATCCTGATTTTGTGTACCAACGCATTCCGCCGGCAATATCTGCTGGTACTGCTGCTGCAGCTTTTGTTCACGGTCGGCGGCTTTGTCATGTTCCGCTTCCGCAAAAATCTGCAAATGGAGCCGGTTCCCGAAACGGAAAATAAGTAAAATGTATATTCTCAGCATGGCTGTTAATATAAAATTTTTTAGGAGGAAATGAAATGAAACTCACAAAGATTCTGGCGCTCGTTCTCGTGTTCGCTATGGTCGCTTGTATGTTCGTTGGCTGCAAAGATAAAGACAGCAACGATCCGACCGGATCCGATTCGAAGAACGAAACTCCGCTGGTCGTAGGCTATTCCTACTTCTCCAGCAAGTTCTCTCCCTTCTTCGCGACCACTGCCTATGACGTTGACGTCTATGAAATGACGCAAGTCGGTCTGATCGGCTCTGACCGTGAAGGCAACATGATTCTCAAGGGAATCGAAGGCGAAACCGTTCCTTACAACGGCACCGACTATACCTACACCGGTATTGCCGACACCGAAGTTGTTCAGAACGAAGACGGTTCCGTCGACTACAACTTTACCCTGCGTGATGACGTCCTTTTCGCTGACGGCGAAAAGCTGACGGCCGATGACGTTATCTTCTCCATGTACGTACTGTGTGACCCCACCTATGACGGTGCTTCCACTCTGTACGCACAGCCCATCGAAGGCATGGAAGACTATCGTTCCGGCATGTCCAAGAAGGGCGAACTGATCATGGCCGGCGGCCGTGACGGCGAGTCCGAATACTACACTGCTGAAGAACGCGACGAATACTGGGCAGCAATTGACCAGGCCGGCGCAAAGATGGTCGAAGGCATTGTCAGCTACATTCAGACCGCTCTGGGCACTGACGAATGCAGCGTCTACACTGCTCTGGAAAACTGGGGCTTTGCTGATGCCATCACCGACGAGAACATGACCGCTGAAGATGGCTGGGCACTGATTCTCGCAGCTTACGACAACGATCCTGCTGCTGCTGACGCTGAAGCTGGCGACGTTGACCTGTTCGACGCTCTGGTTGAAGTTCTCGGCGACAAGGCAGCTGCCTATGACGAAGGTATTGAAACCGGCAGCTCCGCAGCAAATATCTCCGGCATCAAGAAGATCGACGACACCCATGTTTCCGTTCACATGACGGAGTTCGACGCGACCTCCATCTATCAGCTCTCTCTCGCAGTTGCTCCTATGCACTACTATGGCGATGCTTCCAAGTACGACTATGACAACAACCAGTTCGGCTTTACCAAGGGCGATCTGAGCGGTGTCAAGTCCAAGAATGCCACGCCTATGGGCGCTGGCCCCTACAAGTTCCTGAGCTTTGAAAAGGGCGTTGTCAGCTTTGAAGCAAACGAAAACTACTTCAAGGGCTGCCCCAAGACCAAGAACGTCCTGTTCCAGGAAACCTCCGAAGGCGACAAGCTGACCGGCGTTGCTACCGGCACCTTCGATATCACCGACCCGTCCTTTGACCAGAGCGTTGTGGAAGCCGTTAAGGGCTACAACTCCAATGGCGAACTCGACGGCGACAAGATCACCACCAACTGCGTTGACAACCTGGGCTATGGCTATCTGGGCATCAATGCGAACCTGGTTAAGGTTGGCGATGATTCTTCCAGCCAGCAATCCAAGGATCTGCGTAAGGCATTCGCTACCGTTCTGGCTGTTTACCGTGATGTCGTTATCGACTCCTACTACGGCGAACGTGCTTCCGTTATCAACTACCCCATCTCCAACACCTCCTGGGCAGCGCCGAAGCCCGCTGACGAAGGCTACGAGATTGCATATTCCAAGGACGTTGATGGCAACCCCATCTACACCGCTGACATGACCGCCGACGAAAAGTACGCTGCTGCTCTGAATGCTGCAATCGGCTTCTTCAAGGCTGCCGGCTACACCTTCGACGAAGCAAGCGGCAAGTTCACCGCCGCTCCCGCAGGCGCTTCCCTGGAATACACCTTCACCATCCCCGCTGATGGCACTGGTAACCACCCCGCATACGGCATCCTGACCGAAGCTCAGAATGCTCTGGAATCCATTGGCATCAAGATGGACATCAACGACCTGTCCGACAGCAACCAGCTGTGGAACGGTCTGGACGCCGGCACTGTCGAAATGTGGGCAGCTGCATGGCAGTCTACCGTTGACCCCGATATGTACCAGGTTTACTTCTCTGAGAACACTCCTGAAAACAATGGCGGTTCCAACAACTACCATGTTCAGGATAAGGAACTCGACAGACTGATGATGGAAGCTCGTACTTCCGCTGACCAGGCTTTCCGTAAGGCTACTTACAAGGAATGCTTGAACATCATCCTTGACTGGGCTGTTGAAATTCCTGCTTACCAGAGACAGAACGCTTACGTGTTCTCCACTGAGCGTGTAAACATGGCCACTATGACTCCCGATATCACCACCTTCTATGATTGGTCGGCTGAAATCGAGAACATCGAGATGAACTAATTCTACCGATTTTCGCGGTTTTTCTGCAAAAAGGTAGCATGAGCTAGGGAAATAAGTGCCTGCGGGCAGTGCCCGTAGGCACTTACATCCTTATTGAAATATCGTGGGTTTGGAGACTGATTGATATGACGAAATATATCATTAAGCGCCTCCTAATATCTGTTGTGATTCTGTTTTGTGTCATGCTTATCGTGTATGCGTTAATGTACTCCATGCCGACAAAGTTTACCGAACAAATGGCACGTGAACTGTCAAAAGGACAGGGCGCAACGAAGAATTACGAGGATTGGCTGGCGCAATTAAATGCACAATATGGCATGGACAAGGGCCTGATTCCGGGCTACTTTACTTGGCTAAAGAGTGCGGTGAAGGGCGATTTCGGCGACAGCTGGAAATATAATATGCCCGTCACGCAAAAATTCCATGAAACAGTTTGGTACAGCTTCGCGCTTGGCCTTGTTTCCTTTATTTTTGAAGTTATTATCGCAATTCCCCTTGGTGTGCTTGCTGCAAAGAAGCAGTACAGTATTACCGACTACACCGTCACGGTTGTGGCGTTGGTTGGTATATCCATGCCAACCTTCTTCTTGGCTACCGTTTTGAAATTGGTATTCTCTGTAAAGCTGGGGTGGTTTGACCTCAGTGGTATGATCAGTCGAAATTACTATAATCTCAGTCCGGCCGGCCAATTCTTTGATGTGGCGAAACACTTTGTCTTGCCATGTATAACATTGACAGTTATCAGCATTGGTAGCTTGATGCGTTATACCCGTACAAACACCTTGGAGGTTTTGAATGCGGACTACATCCGTACCGCTCGCGCCAAGGGTTTGCCGGAAAAAAAGGTCATCAATTATCATGCATTTCGAAATACATTGGTGCCACTGGTCACCATTCTCGGCGGCAGCCTGCCCGGTCTGTTCTCCGGCGCACTGATCACCGAAACCCTGTTTGCCATTGAGGGCATTGGTTATGCCGATTACCATGCGATGGTTGCCGGCGATATCCCCTTTACCATGTTCTATTTGGCATTTGTCGCGATTCTAACACTCTTGGGCAACTTGATTGCCGATATCCTGTACGCTGTGGTTGACCCGCGCGTCAGAATCTCATAAGGAGGTGTCAGCATGGAAAAGAAGAGCTTTAATGAAGTTCTAAAAGAAAAGGAAGCTGCGGAAGCAAAACAAAATGCTGGCGCAAACCATGAGATGACCCTGGACGATGCGGCGCGCGTTAAGGTTTTAAGCCCCGGCCGCTTGGTCTTCAAGCGTTTCATCCGCAACAAGCTCGCAATTGTTGGTACTGCGATCCTTGCATTCATGTTCCTGTTCGCCTTTGTTGGCCCCTTGTTCTATCCCTATGGGCAGAAAGACGTTTTCAAGAAGTATGAAGGCCTGCAAAAGACCTTTGCAACGGCACAGGAACGCACCGAATATGCAACCTTCACCTATGACTCCTCGATCGAAATCCCCTCTCGTGTCCGTAACTCCATCAACTCCGAGATTTCCAAGATGGAAGCGCAGGAGCTGCGCCAGGAAGTCATTGCGGATGACGGCGTCAGCTACCTTTTGGAAAAGGAAGGCGACTATGTCTATACGCTGAGTACGGTAGGAGATGCCGAAGTATATGTGACCTTTGCAGCTCCGGCTGTTGCGGCCAACTATATCAAGTCGGTGGTTCCCGCCCCCGGCGTGGAGCTGTCGAAGCAAGCAACGGATGCCATCGCTGCGGCGATCGAATCGGGCGAAACAGCAGTTTCCGTCGGCGACGATGAATTTTTGATTGTTTCCGACAACAAAAAGAGCGTTGTCTATTCCGTGAAGAACAGCAATTTCAACTTTACGGATGCTGCTGCGGATGCCGAGTTTGAGGCGGCCGCGATCAATGCAGTACTTGCCGAGCAGAGCGTGTTTGTCTACAACGGCAATGTGTATACACTCTCGCAAACCGATTCCGGTTACTCCGCCAGCACGGTGGCACCGCAGGATACTGCGTATGTCTACTCCTTATACTCGTTCGATACCTATGACGCCAGCCAGCCCTCTGACCGGTTTAAGGTAGAGGCTCTGTACCATGCCTACGGCGAACCCGATTTCACCGTTGACGGCGTAAATTATACCGTTGCGCATGAGGACGACCAAACTGTCGTCTATAATGCAGACAATATGTCCGAGCCGTACGCAATGTTTACAACGTTCATCGTGCGTGACCAATTGGGCAATGACAGCTACGACCTGGCGTTTAAAACTGCGGCGCAGGAACAGATTCTTGCAATGCAGGAACAGAATATTAAGACCGCAACCTACACCTACTCCCTGCCCGCGCAGCAGGCCGAGGTGGAAGAAACAACCAATGAGGAAACCGGTGAGGTGACCTCGCACGAAGTGATCACCTACATCACGGACGAGAATGGCAATGTCCAGTATGAGGATAAGACCATCACGGTTGAGTTGGACTTGGATCAGCGCTATAACCTGCGTTGGGAGCAGTTGACGCATCAGGTCGACCGTTATTCCGGTCCTACCTCTGACCATGTTTTTGGCACAGACGGTGACGGCATGGACTTGCTGGCTCGTATGATGTACGGCGGCCGTGTGTCCTTGATCGTTGGTTTCGTGGTCGTGTTCCTGGAAACCATTCTCGGCGTCATTATGGGCGGCATCGCCGGTTATTTTGGCGGCTGGGTGGACAACCTAATCATGCGTCTGGTTGACGTCTTCTATTGCATCCCCTCTACACCTATCTTGATTATCCTTGGTTCCATGATGGACAAATTGAAGGTTGACCCCTATGTCCGTCTGTTCTATTTGATGGCAATTTTGGGCATCTTGGGCTGGGCCGGTATTGCACGTCTGGTTCGTGGTCAGATTTTGTCCCTGCGTGAGCAGGAATTCATGGTCGCCACGGAAGCTACCGGCGTAAAGGTCAGCAAGCGTATTTTCCGCCACCTGCTACCCAATGTTATGCCGCAGTTGATCGTTAACATGACCGCATCCCTCGGCGGCGTCATCCTGACGGAATCAACATTGTCCTTCTTGGGCTTGGGCGTTCGTCACCCGCTGGCGACATGGGGCACCATGATCAACTCTGTTACGGCTACCAACGAGGATATGATACGTTATACCTATATCTGGATCCCTGTTGGTCTGCTGATTTGTTTGACTGTTATTGCGTTTAACTTCGTCGGCGACGGTCTGCGTGACGCGTTCGACCCGAAGATGAAACGGTAAGGAGGTAAGTTTATGTCTGCTTCAAAAAAGAAAAAGGATGCTAACTATATCTCCGGCAAAGAGTCCCGTGCGATTTCCAAGTTCAACCGCAAGCTGACAAAGCGTTTGGAAAAGGATCGCGCCGACGCAAATAAGGATCCGGCTCTGTATACAACCAGAATGCGGGATCCCAACAACGTCGTGGAATTTGACAATGTTTGCACGTACTTCTTCACGGACATCGGTACGGTCAAAGCAGTCGACGGCGTCAGCTTTGACATTCCGAAGTGCTCTACCGTAGGTGTTGTCGGCGAGTCCGGCTGCGGCAAGAGTGTTACCAGCTTGTCCCTGATGCAGCTGTTGCAGCGTCCGCAGGGTCAGACGGCCGGCGGTGAGATTCGCTTCAACATTGGTAATGGGGAAGCGCTGAACATCGTCAACACGCCGACTGCCAAAATGCAGGAGATTCGTGGCAACCATATCTCCATGATCTTCCAGGAGCCAATGACCTCCTTGAACCCTGTCTTCCGTATCGGCGCGCAGATCGATGAAGTGATCAAGCTCCACAATCCGGATATGTCCAAGGACGACGTGAAAAAAAGAACGCTGGAAATGATCGAGCTGGTCGGCATCGCCGATGGTGAGAGCATTTACAAGCGCTATCCCCACGAGCTGTCCGGTGGTATGCGGCAGAGAATTATGATTGCTATCGCTCTGGCCTGCTCGCCCGGCCTGATTATCGCGGACGAACCGACCACCGCATTGGACGTGACCATTCAGGCACAGATCCTTGACCTGCTGCGCGATCTGAAGGATAAGATCAACTCCTCCATCATGCTCATTACGCATGACTTGGGTGTGGTTGCCAGTATGGCGGACTATGTTGTGGTCATGTACGCCGGTCGTGTTGTGGAAAAAGGTACGGCGGAAGACATCTTCCATCATCCCTGCCACCCCTATACGATTGGCCTGATGCGCTCGAAGCCGGTTGTCGGCAAAAAGGTTGACAGCCTGTATAATATTCCCGGCAGCGTTCCCAACCCCGTGGATATGCCCAACTATTGCTATTTCCGTGACCGTTGCGAAATGCGCGACGAGTGCAAGGGAATGTGTGATGGGAAGTATCCTCCGGAAATTAAAATCAATGATACCCATGTCGTATCATGCTATCGCTTCTTTGAAACCGGCGAGGTGCTTGGGTATCCGAAGCCTGTAGATGTGGAGGAATTGTATCATGGCAAAAAATGAAAATATCGTCCATGACGAATATGTTGCTCACGGCTTCAAAGATGCGGAGAAAAACCCGGAGAACCTGCTGGTCGTTAAGAACCTGTACAAGTATTTCCCAATCAAATCTCAGTTCTTTAAGAGAACCATCGGCAATGTTAAGGCCGTTGACGGCGTGTCCTTTAAAATCAAGCGCGGCACCACAATGGGTCTGGTCGGCGAGTCCGGCTGTGGCAAGTCCACGGTTGGCCGCACAATCCTGCGCCTGGAGCAGAAGACAAAGGGCGAAGTATTCTTCAACGGCACTGAAATTTTCAGCCTGAGCAAGAGCGAACTGCGCAAAATGCGCCCGAAGATTCAAATTATCTTCCAGGATCCGTATTCCTCTTTGTCCCCCAGACTCCCGATCGGTGAAATCATCGCCGAGGGCGTCAAGGAACACAAAATTGTTCCCGCAGACGAAGTTGACGATTATGTCACCCGCATCATGCACGCTTGCGGCTTGCAGGAATACCACAAGGATCGCTATCCACACGAATTTTCCGGCGGACAAAGACAGCGTATCTGCATCGCAAGAGCGCTGGCTCTGAATCCGGACTTCATCTTGTGTGACGAGCCTGTTTCCGCACTGGACGTGTCCATTCAGGCACAGGTCATCAACCTGCTGCGTGACTTGCAGAAGCAGTTCAACCTGACATATCTGTTTATCTCCCATGACCTGTCCGTCGTCGAGCACATTTCCGATACGGTCGGCGTTATGTACTTGGGCAATCTGGTGGAATATTCTGACACGGATAAGGTCTTTGCCAAGCCGTTGCACCCGTATACCAAGGCTTTGTTCTCCGCAATTCCCGTGCCGGATCCTGATTACAAGATGGATCGTATTATTCTGGAGGGCAGTATTCCTTCCCCCAGCAATCCGCCCAGCGGCTGCAAGTTCCATACACGCTGCAAGGAGTGCATGGAGGTCTGCAAATATTGCCAGCCCGACTTTATGGAGGTCGAACCTGACCACTTCTGCGCTTGCCACCTGTATAACAGCGCAGAGCGCAATGCGGAGTTTGCTGCGATCGTCAAGGAAGAAAAGGCCAAGGAAGCCGCGCAGAAAGCTGAGGAAAAATAATCATTTTTTCGGAATGACACTTCGCGGTTCGTGGATTGGCACAATGCATGATTTTTCCAAATCTGCATACCCTATTTGCAATGAAAGGCGGTTATGTTATGGCGCGAAAACCCAAGCAGTATGACGATGATGATGGCCGTACCATTGCGAATATGAATGTGGATGGAATGCCGTGGTATGTCAAGCGCTCGAAACCCTCGCCGGATAATCCGGACGAGAAAATTGAGCTTTCCCCGCAGGAAACACGAGCCTTTATGGGCGGTGTCCTCAAGGCCGGTCTGCTGCTGGCACTGGTATTTGCCGTTGTTTTCGGCCTGTTCATCGCATTATGCGACTTCGTAATTTTTAAATAACACAAGCAGCTGCAGACACACCCGTTTGCAGCTGCCTTTTGTCGTATCATGGCAATCGCACCGACAAGTTCGTTGACGTTTTGCAGAAAAGCAGGTTGCAGAATGCGTGGATTCGTGGTAAAATAGCCACAGAGCGCTTATTTAAGGATCGACATTTTGCTCCCCAACTGTGCCCGGGGAGGAATCATATGCCTAAATTATAACATAACCCAATAGGAGGACACCCCGTGAAAAAGATAGAGATGAAAACCCCGCTTGTCGAGATGGACGGCGATGAAATGACCCGCGTTTTGTGGGCAATGATAAAGGATGAGCTAATTTTGCCGTTTGTGGAGCTAAAGACCGAATATTATGATTTGGGTCTGCTCCATCGCAATGCAACGTGCGACCAGGTGACGGTGGACGCAGCCAATGCGACCAAAAAATATGGCGTTGCGGTGAAATGCGCCACGATCACGCCCAACCGGCAGCGCATGGAGGAATACCCGGAATTGACCCAGATGTGGAAAAGTCCGAACGGAACCATCCGCTCCATTCTGGATGGAACGGTTTTCCGCGCGCCGATTTTGATCGACTCGATTCATCCGGTTGTGAAAAACTGGAAAAAGCCGATCACCATCGCCCGCCACGCCTACGGCGATGTATACAAGGCCGTGGATATGCTGACCGAGCAGCCCGGCGTTTGCACCATGACGTTCCGTGCCGACAGTGGCGAAGAAAAAACGCTTACCGTGCAGCGCGTGGAAGGTGCTGCGGTCTGGCAAGGCGCACATAATAAGGTGGAGAGCATCCGCAGCTTTGCACGCGCTTGCTTCCAGTATGCAATCGACACACGGCAGGATCTGTGGTTTTCCACAAAGGACACCATTGCCAAGGTCTATGACGGCGAGTTTAAGCGCGTGTTTGAGGAAGAATTTGCTGCATACCGCGCGCAGTTTGAGCAACTCGGCATCACTTATTTCTATACCCTGATCGATGACGCGGTCGCGCGCGTGATTCGTTCGGAGGGCGGTTTTATTTGGGCGTGTAAAAATTATGACGGTGATGTGATGTCGGATATGGTTTCCACGGCATTTGGTTCGTTGGCGATGATGACGTCTGTGTTGGTTGCACCGGATGGTACAACGGAGTATGAGGCGGCACACGGAACGGTCACCAGGCATTATTATCGTCACCTCAAGGGCGAGCGTACCTCTACCAATCCCATGGCGACGATTTTCGCATGGACAGGCGCACTGCGCAAGCGTGGCGAATTGGATGGTCTGGACGACTTGGTGCAATTTGCAAATCAACTGGAAACCGCCTGCCTGGATACGCTGAAGGCGGGCATTATGACCAAGGACTTGGTCAATCTGGTCGATGCCGGAACGCCGGTGCGCGCAGTGTATAGCGATGAATTTATTGGCGCCGTCCGCGAACGCCTCACACAGCTGCGGCAGTCCTAACTCCGGGAGAAGGTGCAGCCGTGCGGGTATTAGCGCTGATATGTTTTGCGTTTGCCGCGGCGGTGGCCTTTGGCGTCTATACGGCCACGGGTGTTTGGCTGGTGGCAGTTGGCGCAGTTTGCATCGCTGCCTTTGCAGCTGCAATGCTCTTGCGCAGAAATTGGGCAAGAGCGCTGGGACTTTTGCTGCTGGGCTTCGGCCTTGGCACATTCTACGTGACATATTATGATGTATACCATATTCAGCCGCTGCAACAGTTGGCAAACACCAAGCAGCAGATGGTAGTGGAATTGCAGCAAACGCCGCAGTCTACCGAGTACGGCTGGCAGGCCGTGGGACGGATCACGGTCAACGGCACGACCGGCAAGGTTATGGTGTACGGCCGCGATGCAACGGATGCCGCACTTGGCGATGTGTTGGAGGGGAGCTTTCAAATTTCCAACGCGTCCATACGGCACGGGCAGGAGGATTTATATTATCAATCGAGAGATATTACGCTGATTTGCAGGCAGCAGGGCACTTTCACGGTGCATTCGTGCGAAAAACTGCCGCTTCGTCTGCTGCCGACAGCGTTGCAGGAACGTTTGGCCGGCACGGTGCAGCGTATCTTCCCCAAACAGGCGGCGGGTCTCGTGCAAGCACTGCTGACAGGCGATCGCTCAGGGCTTCCGTATGGCGTGAAGAATGACCTATCTCGCAGTGGCATTTCCCACACGGTGGCGGTATCCGGTATGCACGTGGCAATGCTTTTGAGCATGGTCTATCTGCTCAGTGGA
>CAMDZY010000003.1 GCA_945910975.1 uncultured Clostridia bacterium
AACAAACAAGCAGCCGCCTGACAGCAGCTGCTCGTAGTACATTTCTGTTTTTTCGGTTACCCCAACTATTGACAAAGAGCCAAAATCTGTGCCGGGTAAAATTCTGAGCGCTTATTCAGCAACGTAGGGCATCAGGGCGATCTGACGGGCGCGCTTGATGGCGACGGTCAGCTGACGCTGATGGGCAGCGCAGGTGCCGGTGGTACGACGGGGCAGAATCTTGCCGCGTTCGGACGTATAGCGGCGCAGCTTGGCAGTATCCTTATAGTCGATACTGGTTACCTTGTCCACGCAGAAGTTGCAAACCTTCTTGCGCTTACGGGGACGAAGTCTATCGTTTGCCATAACGGGTTCCTCCTTATTAGATTCTGGTAGAAAAGCTCTTTAGAAAGGAAGGTCGGAGTCGTCGCCCTCCAGCATGGCAAAATCGGATGCCGGAGCAGGTGCCGAGAAGCCCTGATGATAGGACTGTGCCGGTGCAGACGGCGCGGGGGAGCCAAAGCTCTGATTGCCCGGATAGCCGCCAAAGCTGTCAGCCTGTACGCTGTCGCGCTTGGATTCGCCGAAGTAGATGTTATCTGCTACGACTTCTGCGCTGCGGCGTTTGTTGCCTTCCTTGTCGTTCCAGTTGCGAATCTGGAGCCGACCGGACACCACGGCCATGCGTCCCTTGGAGAAATACTTACTGACAAATTCAGCGGTATTGCGCCAAGCGACAATGTCAATGAAGTCCGTTTCTCTCTCTGCGCCCTGTGCCGCGTAATCGCGGTCGACGGCCAGAGTGAATGATGCCACGGCAATTCCGCTGCCGGTGCGGCGGAGTTCCGGGTCACGGGTAAGACGTCCCATGAGAACGATATGGTTCAGCATGAAAGGGCCTCCTTACGCTTCTACAGCGGTAATCAAGCTGCGCATGACATTTTCCGTGATCTTAAAGACACGGTCGAGCTCTGCGGGGAACTCGGGCTTGCATTCGCAGGTCATCAGCACGTAGTAGCCTTCGTTCAGGTCTTCGATCGGGTATGCAAGTCTGCGCTTGCCCCATTCGTCGATACTGGTCAGAGTACCTTCTGCTTCAACCATCGCCTTGAACTTTTCTACGAGAGCCGCGGTATCTTCCTCACCCAGGGTGGGGTTGATGATATACAGAACCTCGTACTTTTCAGAATTCTTAGCCATTGTTGTGTGCACCTCCTTCTGGACTAGTTGGGCAGCATTGCTGCCAAGGAATGCCCGCAATCAGCGAGCCTATCTATTGTACAAGAAAACGTGCAATTTGTCAACTGATTTTTCCGCTTTTTCTACATTTGCCGGCCAAAAAAAGGTAGATTTTTCCGTTGCCGATTCGACAAAAAACTGCTATAATAATGTGCATCGGGTCGTGTTCCGGTGTAGATTTTTTCAGAGGAGGCATCCGCCATGACAAAAACCATTCGGCGGTTGATCACAAGCGGGGTTCTTGCGGTACTGACGGTGCTTTTGGTCGCACTTGCAATGAATATTCCCGGATTTTTCAACATCTATCCCGCCATCTCCCGCAAAATTTTGTCCGCGCTGGCTGCCTTCACCGCACCGGTGCCGTTTGCCGTTTGGGAATGGGTTGCGCTGGGGCTGTTTGTCTGGGCGATCGTGTCGCTTGTGCTGTCACTACGCAAGCACCACTTTGTACGTTGGCTTTCCGGTGTGCTGGAGGGCATCTGCATTGGGATATTTTTGTTTGTCGGCATTTGGGGACTGAATCACTTAGGCCCCGCCATTCAGGAAAAAATGGGCTTTTCTGTCGGCGAAACCAGTGTCGCCCAACTCAAAGAGGCCACCGAATATTATTTGTCCGTTGCAAACGAGCTGTCCACGCAGGTGCCGCGTGATAAAAACGGTCTGTTCGACCCCGGAAAATTTGAGGATTTGGCCAAGCAGGCCGGCAACGGCTATCAAACGCTGGCCAAGCAATATGATCTGTTCGACGGCTCGACCGTCCGCGTGAAAAAATTGACAAGCAGCTATTTCTTCGGCAAAATGGGCATTACCGGTATCTTTGTGGACTTCACCGGCGAAAGCTGCGTCAGCACCAAGACCTTTGCCGCCAGCGTGCCGTTTACCATGTGCCATGAAATCGGGCACCGAATGGCCATCGCCGCCGAAAACGAGGCAAATTTTGCCGCATTTCTGGCCTGCGATGCCAGCGAGAGCGTGATTTTCCGCTATTCCGGCTACTATGAAGCCTTCTCCTACTGCTTTAGCGCCCTTTCCAAAGCCGACCCCGATGCCGCAGGTCAGGTTTGGGCGCAGGTCAACGAATGGGTCGCCGCCGACCGTACCGGCGCTTACCACCACTATGAGCAGGTCACCAGCGAAACCGCCGAAAAAATTTCCGACACGGTGAACGATACATATTTAAAGGCATTCTCCCAATCCTCCGGCGTCCAGTCCTACGGTGAGGTGGCAGATCTGCTGATTGCATGGTATTTCCGCACAAAATAGCCGCGCGTGGAAGTTTTTTCAAATTAGCGGTTGACAAATGCAAAAACTTTCATTATAATGAAACAAAACTAGGAAAGGAGACAGCTCCGATGCGTCAGGTTTGCTTTGGCATGATGGATATGATGATGTGCATGGCGATGGACATGTGCATGGTTCGCCGCGCGCAAAATTGGGGTTTGTCCGATTTCATATCTGTTTGATGCTTGCTTGAGAGCTTACAGAGTCAGGAAACGGCAGCCGTTTCCTGATTTTTTTGTCTGGGAGGGTCAAATTATGATTGAACTGAAACAGTTGAAAAAAGTCTTTCACACCGCCGAGCAGGAAATTGTCGCCTTGGACGATATCAATCTAACCATTGAGGACGGCGAAATTTTTGGCATCATCGGCCTGTCCGGTGCGGGGAAAAGCACGCTGGTGCGCTGCATCAACCTGCTTGAGCGCCCCACCTCCGGTCAGGTTTTGGTGGACGGCAAGGATTTGATGCAGCTGCCGCACAAGGAGCTGTTGCAGCTTCGCCGCTCCATCGGCATGATCTTCCAGGGTTTCAACCTGTTGGAACAGCGCACGGTGCTGCGGAATGTCACATTTCCGCTGGAGCTGGCCGGAATGAACAAGGCGGACGCCAAAGAGCGCGCGCAGGAGCTGTTGGAGCTGGTTGGCCTGTCCGACCGCGAAGGCTCGTATCCGTCCCAGCTTTCGGGCGGACAGAAGCAGCGCGTTGCCATTGCCCGTGCGATGGCGACCAGCCCAAAATATCTGCTGTGCGATGAGGCCACCTCCGCGCTCGACCCCAACACAACCCAGTCGATCTTGCAGCTGCTCAAGCAGATCAACCGCACCATGGGCGTGACCATCGTGGTGATCACCCACGAAATGCGCGTCATCGACCAGATCTGCGACCGCGTGGCGGTCATTGACAACAGCCACATCGCGGAGGTCGGCAAGGTCAGTCAGGTCTTTTCCAGCCCACGCTCCGACATCGCAAAGCAGCTGATCCTGCCGCAGGGCAGCCCCGTGGGCAAAATCACCGGCAGCCGCAAGCTGCGTCTGGTGTTTGAGGGAAATTCCTCGCATATGCCGATCATCTCCGATTTGGTTTTGGCGTGTCAGGCGCCGGTGAGTATTTTGTTCGCCGATATGCGCGACCTCGACGGCAAGTCCTACGGCCACATGATCCTGGAACTGCCGGACGAAGCACGTCAGCAGGAAAAGCTGCTGGCGTGGCTCGACAACAACCATATTTCCTACGAGGAGGCGTGAGCGATGTTTTCTGAAATGCTGCAAAAGCTGTGGGACAGCGGCTTGATTCAACTGGGTATTTGGCAGACGACCTACATGACGCTGCTCTCCACGCTGATCTCCTATGTGCTTGGTCTGCCGCTGGGTGTTATTTTACATATCACAGGCAAGGACGGCATCCATCCGATTCGCTGGCTCAACCGGGTGCTGGATATCCTTGTGAATATTTTCCGCAGTATTCCGTTTATTATTTTGATGGTCGCCATGCTGCCGGTTGCGCGCGTGGTCGTGGGTACGACGATGGGCAACAGGGCCATGATCGTGATGCTGGTCATCGCCGCGACGCCTTATATTGCGCGAATGGTCGAGTCCTCGCTCAAAGAGGTCAGCCCCGGCGTGATCGAAGCGGCACAGGCGATGGGAACGCCCTCCTTCCGGCTGATCACCAAGGTGATGCTGCCGGAAGCCAAGCCGTCTTTGATTGTCGGCGCGGTGATCTCCACCGTGACCATCCTCGGCTACTCCGCCATGGCCGGAACCATCGGCGGCACCGGTCTGGGACAGGTCGCCATCACCTACGGCTACCAGCGCTTTGAAGACGATGTGATTTGGGTCTGCATGATCCTGATCGTCATCATCGTTCAAATCATTCAGGAAGTCGGTATGCACATTGCGCACAGAACCGACAAACGAATCGTCAAATAATCGTCACCGACGATGTATGATAATAAGAAAAGGAGAAAATGAACATGAAAAAGCTACTCGCAATCATCCTCGCAGTCGCACTCGTCTGCACCCTCGCCGCCTGCGGCAAGACCGAAGAAGGCTCGTCCACCAAGGGCGAAGAAAACAAGACCATCAAGGTCGGCGCCTCCTCCACACCCCACGCAGAAATTCTTGAACAAGTCAAGCAGTCCCTTGCCGATGAAGGCTACACGCTGGAAATTGTCATTTATGACGACTATGTTCTGCCCAACACCGCGTTGGAAAGCGGCGAACTCGACGCCAACTACTTCCAGCACACCCCGTATCTGGAGAGCTTCAATGCTTCCAACGGCACCCATCTGGTACCCGCTGCCGCCATTCACTATGAGCCGTTCGGCATCTACGGCAACGGCGTGAGCGATCTGAGCCAGCTCGCCGATGGTGCGACCATCGTCATCCCCGCCGACGACAGCAACGAAACCCGCGCACTGCTCCTGCTCCAGCAGGAGGGTCTGGTCACCCTGCCGGAGGACGCTTCCGCTGCCAAGGGCGTGACCACACTGGATATTGTGGACGCCAAGGGCTACAATGTCGTCGCCGTTCAGGCCGACACTGTCCCGGCGCAGCTTGCCAACAGTGACGAAGGCACCATTGCTGTCATCAACGGTAACTACGCACTGGCTGCCGGTCTGCACTCCTCCGATGCACTCGCCATTGAAGACGCTTCCGGCGATGCGGCACAGACCTACGCAAACGTGGTCGCCGTCCGCGAAGCGGATAAGGATTCGGAAAAGACGCAGGCGCTCGTCAAGGCGCTGCAAACCGACGCCGTCCGCGAATACATCGAAGCCACCTATAACGGCGCTGTCGTTCCGATTTTCTAAGCGCAAAATACTTTGAACATCGCAACCCCCCAAGATTCCTTTTGTGAATCTTGGGGGGCTATTGTTCCAATGGATGCAGGCGGCTTATTCGTCGTCCGGCACGTCGATGTCCACGCCAAGCTCCCGCGGCAGGAAGCGGGGGCAGACGTTTTCTGAGGAGGTAATGACAGACGCGGCGAGGTAGGAGCCAATATCCACCGCTTCGCGGATGGGCTTGCCGTAGGTCATGCCGATCACGACACCGGCGCAGAATGCATCGCCTGCGCCCGTGGTGTCCCTTACCTTGACATTTCTGGCGCGGCAGATCCCCTGATCGCCGTCATTGGTGGCATATACTGCGCCGTACTCGCCCATGGTGACGATCATCGCAGGAATATTGGCGCGGGTCACATTTTGCGAAATGATGCTGCAAAGCTCCTCGGAGGAACGCTGAGAGTAATCGTCAGAGAACAAAATTCCGGCCTCCAGACGGTTGCAGATGAAGCAGTCAAAGCGCTGCAACAAATCACGGCGCTGCGCCGCAATGCTCATGTTGGCCACCACGGCAAAAACCTTTTTGTGATACTTCTCCGCCAGACGCAGGACGCGCTTTACGATGTCCTTGTCCATGTCGATCTCGATGCAGATGGAATCGGCCTGCGAGAAAATCTCGTCGCCCTTTTCGTCCAGCAGCGCAATCAGCGGCGTCATGTCGGGGCGCTGCGAAATGGAACCGGCCACATCGCCGTTGTTGTCGAACACGGCGAGCCATGAACCCATGCCGCCGTCAATTTTTAAAGTGTAATCCAGATTGACCTTGTGGTTTTTGAGCTTTTTCACTACGTCGACGCCCAGTGGAGAATTATCCACGATGCTCAGGAAGGTGGGGCGCAGCTCCACATTGGCAATGTCCTCGGCCACATTCCGGCCAACACCGCCATGGATGTACTCGATTCTGCCCACATTCCGTCCGTCCGGGATGTAAATATCGTCCGGGAACCCCTTGATGTCCACAAAAACTGCGCCGATGACCACAATACCCATGATGATTACCGCCTTTCAATTTTTATCGTGCCTACGGCTGCGCCGTTGGCCTCGCTGCGCCTATTGTAACATATTTTTTTTGCGTTTGCGACCGTTTTTGGGAATTTTCTCCTGCCGCAAACGCCAAAAAATTCTTTCCCGGCGGCAGTTTCTTTGGTGGGATTGTTGTAGAAACGCGAAAAATGTGTTATCATAATACCGCCACAATGGTGGAGATTTCCCTTGCACAGGAGGACGCTATGAAAAATGTTTTGCTGATCGGCACAGGTGGCACAATCGCCTCGGAGATGACCGCAGAGGGCCTGACCCCAATGCTCAGTTCGCAACAGCTGCTGCAATTTGTGCCGTCGATTTCCAATATATGTAATGTTACTTGTATGGAGCTGTTCAGTCTGGACAGCACCAACATCACGCCGGCACACTGGGTGCAGTTGGCGCAGACGATTCGGGAAAACTATGCCAAATACGACGGCTTTGTGATCTGTCACGGGACAGACACGATGGCCTACACCGCAGCTGCGCTGTCCTACCTCATTCAGGATTCGCCCAAGCCGATCATTCTGACCGGCGCGCAAAAGCCCATCACCTTTGACAGCACCGATTCCAAGACAAATTTGCTCGACAGCTTTCTGTGCGCCGCATCGCAGATGTGCGGCGTGATGGTGGTGTTCAACGGCAAGGTAATTGCCGGAACGCGGGCAAAAAAGACGCGCTCCAAGAGCTTTAAGGCATTCTCCAGCATCAATTATCCGGAGCTTGCGACCATTCAAAGCGGCTATCTGATGGAATACATCCGCAATCCGCACGCCGCCCAGCCGACTTTTTACGACAAGATGAACCCAAGGGTCGCGCTGCTGAAAATGATTCCCGGCACGCAGACGGAGCTGTTCTCGTTTTTGCTCGAACGCAACGACGCGCTGATCGTGGAGAGCTTTGGCGTTGGCGGGCTGCCGTCCTACAAGGGGTTAGGGATCGAGGATATTTTGCTCAAGGCCATCGACCAGGGCAAAACCGTGGTGCTGACCACGCAGGTGCAAAATGAGGGCAGCGATTTGTCGGTGTACAATGTCGGCTACCAGCTGCGAAAGCTGCGCCTGCTGGAAGCCTATGACATGACGACTGAAGCGGTTGTTGCCAAGCTGATGTGGATTTTGGGGCAAACCTCCGATCCGGAGCGGGTGCAGGCGCTGTTCTACACGCCGGTTGCCAACGATTTACTCTATCGGAAGGAGCAATGACATGAATTATGACCTTTTACAGTCGCAATTATCCGAATTGCCGCTGTTGCAGTATGAATTTTTCGACACCGACCGTCTGGAATTTTCTGAACGGATTCGCTATGTGTGCCGCACGGAGTGTCCCATGTACAACACCAACTGGGCGTGCCCTCCGGCGGTCGGCACGGTGGAAGAATGCCGGGCGCGCTGCTTGGCATTTCCGCATGGGCTGCTGATTGCCACCGTGCAGGAGGCGGACACCGCCAATCTGGAGGCATCGCTTGCCACCCGCGCCCCGCATGAGGAGATCACGCGGCAGGTGACCGCGCTGGTCGCCGCGCAGGGCGTACATACGCTGACGCTGTCCACCGAGTCGTGCGTCCACTGCGCACACTGCACCTATCCCGACGCGCCCTGCCGCCATCCGGACAAGATGTTTCCGTGCGTGGAAAGCCATGGAATTGTAGTAACCGCGCTGGCGGAGCAATTTGGCATTGACTTCTACGCCGGCGCGGATTTGGTGACTTGGTTTTCTTTAATTTTATTTGATGATCACGTTTAGAATCGCCGCCATGTTTCCCTGCGGAACAGCAGCAGCAGCGGGAACAGCTCCAACCGGCCTGCCAGCATATCAAAAATCATGACCAGCTTTGCGCCGTTGGAAAAGAAGCCGAAGTTTTGCGTCGGCCCGACCAACTCCAAGCCGGGGCCGATGTTGTTCAGCGTTGCGGCGACAGCGGAGAAATTGGTGGAAAAATCAAAATTATCCAGCGAAATCAGCAACAGCGACGCCACAAACACGCACACATAGGCGACCAAAAATGCATGGACGGAGCGCACGGTTTCGTTGCTCAGCGATTTGCCGTCCACAAAAATTTTGTCGACCCGCTGCGGGTGCAGCAGCCGCTTGCACTCCCGGCCAGCCGAGCGGAACAATATGATGCACCGTGACACCTTTAAGCCGCCGCCGGTACTGCCGGCACACGCGCCGATGAACATGAGCAGCAACAAAATGCCCTTGGAAAGCTGCGGCCAGTGGTCAAAGTCGGTTGTGGAAAAACCAGTTGTGGTAATGATGGAGCTGACCTGGAACGCGGCGTGCCGGATCGATTCGCCAAATGTGGTGTACAGGCCGTGGATGTCCCATGCGATCACCGCCACGGCAGCAAGAATAATGCCAATGTAAACGCGCACCTCCTGCATGGAGAAGGCGCGTTTTACCTTTCGCAGCAGCAGGAAGAAGTAGAAGTTAAAGTTGATGCCAAACAGCGCCATAAACACCGTGACAACATTTTGCAGGTACACGGAATAGCCTGCCATGCTGTCGTTTTTGATGCCAAAGCCGCCGGTACCGGCCGTGCCGAACGAGGTTGTCACTGCGTCAAACAGCGGCATATTACCCAGCAGCAGGAGCAGAATCTCCGCCACCGTCAAAATGATATAGATGCCGTAAAGGATCTTTGCCGTAGACTGCACCTTGGGCGCCAGCTTTTCCACCTGCGGGCCGGGGCTTTCCGCCTTCATCAGGTTCACATGAGAGCCGCCGCTCAACCGCAGCACGGAAAGCAAAAACACCAGCACACCCATGCCGCCGATCCAGTGCGTAAAGCTGCGCCAGAACAACAGGCCGTGTGGCAGCGCTTCGACATTGGACAAAATGCTGGCGCCGGTGGTGGTAAAGCCGGAAACCGTTTCAAACAGGGCATCGACGGGATTTGGAATATAACCGGATATGACAAACGGCACCGCGCCCACAATGCTGATCAAAATCCAAGAAAGCGCCGTGATTGCAAATCCGTCGCGCAGATACAAGATGCGATTCTTCGGCTTGAAGAAAGACATCAAAACACCGGGGAGAATACAAATCGCCATTGCGATGGCAAACGCCGTCCAAGACAGCTCCGTATAAATCGCGGAAACCAGCAGCGGAAGCACCAGCAATGCGCCAACACAGAGCAAAATGCGCCCCAGCACAAATATAATCATCGGATAGTTCATATGTTCTCTCCGTTATTATGCAAGAATATCGCCCAAATCGCTCAACCCGCGTTCCAACGTCACCACGATCACCGTATCGCCCGCACAAATGCGGTCGGTGCCTCTGGGAATGATGATCTGATGATCGCGGATGATGCAGCAAATCAGCAGGTTCGGCTTGAGATGCAGCTCGGCCAGGGGTACATTGAGTGCGCGCAGCGATTCGTTTGCGGTAAATTCCAGCGCTTCTACGCGGTCATCCAAAATGCGGTAGAGCGTTTTGAGGTTGTTCCCGGCGCGGTTTTGCAGGGCGCGGACGTGCTGCACGATTGAGTCGCAAATGAGATATTTGGGGTAGATCACGCTGCCCAAGTCCAGAGAATCGAGAATGTCGTCGAAATCCAGCCGGTTGATCTTTGTCACCAGCTTGGCGGCGCTGTGCTTTTTGGCATGCAGCGCCAGCAGGACATTTTCCTCGTCAATGCCGGTCAGTGGGACAAAGGCTTCCACCAAAGGCAGGCCGACTTCCAGCAAAAACTGGCGGTCGGTGCCGTCGCCGTGCAAAACGGTGGCTTCGGGAAGCAGCTCCACCAAATCCTCACAGCGGCCGGCGTCATTGTCAACAATTTTCACGCGAATGCCGTATTTGATCAGGCTCTTTGCCAGATAATACCCGATCGTGCCGCCGCCGACGACCAATGCGCTGCGCACCGCGTGTGTGGGCATATGTAGCTTGGCAAAGCACTCGGCAGCCTTTTCGCTGGGGATCAGCAAGGTGACGAGGTCGTGGCATTTCAGGTGAAAATCGCCGGCCGGAATCACCACATCGCCGTCCCGCTCCACCGCGCAGACCAAAACATCCTGACCGAGCCTGCCGGGAATTTCATGCAGCGGTACGCCGTCGAGCTTTTGTCTTTCGCTCAGTTCAAACTTGATCAGGCGCACCCTGTCTTCGGCAAAGCTGTCGATCTTACTCGCCGCCGGAAAGCGCAGCAGACGGGCGATCTCCTGTGCCGCGGCAAGCTCCGGGTTGATGATGGCGGACAGGCCAAGCTGTTGCTTCATAAAGTCCAGCTCATGGCTGTAAAGCGGGTTGCGCACACGCGCAATGGCTGCACACTGCCCCGCCTTTTTGGCGAACATACAGCAAAGCAGATTCAGCTCGTCCGAACCGGTCACGGCAATGAGCACATCGGCGCGTTCCGCGCCCGCTTCTTCGAGTACATTGATGGAAGCGCCGTTGCCGACAATCCCCATCACATCCAACTCTTCCTGGATTCGTTCAATTTTATCGGCGTTGGTATCAATCACCGTAACACTGTGTCCCTCCTGCGTCAGTTGCGCTGCCAGAGCAGTGCCAACCTTCCCGCAGCCGACCAGAATAATCTCCATATTGTTTTCCGACCTGCTCAGGCAGGTGATCCCTCCAATCCTCCGCTATTTTGCGCAATACCATGCTGACAAAATTGCTGTCGGAAGCGAATCGTTTGACAGCAAAAATAGCCGCTTTTACGGCTATGACAGCATAGTACACCTTTTTGCTCCGCAAAAAGTGCGCCGGTGGCGCAAGGTGCGCTTTGCGCACCTGATTATAGCACAATCTGTCGAAAAGTCTACCACAATCTTATTCGAATTTCCAACTCTTTTCTTAAAATGAACCGCCTGCATCATCGCGGCACATCACTTCCGTTTCCACTGCCCGCAGCAATTCACTCGGGCGCATATTCATCGCCTCGGCGATTCGATAAAACGTTTCCAACGTTGGCTTGCGCACCCCACGCTCAATGGCGCTCAAATGGGTGCGTCCGATTCCGGCCAGACCGCTGGTCAGCTCCTGGGACATTCCCTTTTCCTCACGAATCCGCTGAATCACTGTACCCACAACCCATGCATCCAACATACACATACCCCCCTAGTTTATTGTAGGTAGGAATGTCGAAAATTATGAATACATATGTTGCCATTTGAATACAAATGTGTTATACTTGATTTGGAATTGCCGTGCTATATCGCAATATGCCCGGTCTGCATATACGCGGCTCTTTCGGTTCGACGTGCGCCGGAAGTTCTCCACCCTTCCGGCAGCGTCCCTCTATACGCCATGGGGGAGTGTTAAAAGCGTTGCTTTTAACACTCCCCCACAATTTTTATCGTTTCACACGCCGCGTTCTCCGGAACTGCCACCAGCGTGCCGGCGGTTGGTCGGGCAGCAGCTGCTGCAAGTATTTGCGCGCGTCCAGCAGCTTTTCCAGGTGGTAATTCATCACGATGGTGTCGTGTTTGGTGCATTTTCGTTTTTCCGGCTCGTCTTGCCGGATGCCAAGCTCGGACAGGCGTTTGCGGTTTTCCACGCCGACGTTTCCAAAGGTATCCATGCAGCAAATGGCGCTCAATTCCTGATGAATCCGCAGCGCCAACTGCTGGCAGCCCTCAAAATAAACCGCGTCATATTGCAATTTCTTGCGCCGCAAAAAGCGCTGGCGGCGAAATACGCGGATCTCCTTGGCCAATTCCTCCAGCTGTGCTTCCATCGGCCGCAGATCGGGGTATTTTTCGTGCAAAACGCTGCTCTGCACCAGCTGCGGCACCAAGTCAATCACGCGCTGTAACAGCGAAATGATGCGGCGGGTATTGTTGTACGGGCGTACCGTAATATTTACCACCACGCCCAAAAGCAGGCCGATGGACGTATCGCGCAGGCGGCAGAACGTTTCATAGAGAATGCTGTCGCCCGGTTCCAGACAGATGGAGAACATCACGATGCAAGACAGTGAGATCGCGTAAGGCATCTTCAGGCGGTTGCACAGGACGATCATCAAGACCGTGACCAGTCCCACGATCCACGCCTGCGGCAGCCCAAACGCCAGCACGATCAAATAGCCGATGACGCCGCCCAAAATGACCCCCACCAGCTGCGTTGCGCAGTTTTTCAGCGAGTCGGAAATGGTGCGGTCCATCGCCGTCATTGCGCCGAGTGCGGCATAAAAGGAGCTGGCGGTGGAAAAGCACCGCGTCAGCAGCACCGCCAAGGTCACGGCGATGGCCGTTTTTACCGTCCGCAGGCCGAAGGGCTTATGGAACTTCGGGAATTTTCTGGTCAAACGAACACCTCAAAAAAATCAGATTGCATCCTCGCCGGGAGTGTGCTAAGATGGAAGCGAAAGGAGCGGTTTTCATGTCGATTCGTGTCGCAACGCTGGAAGATATCCCCGCGATGCTTGCAGTTTATCAGCCTTACGTGGAACAAACGGCCTACAGCTTTGAGTATCAGCTGCCCACACAGGCGGAATTTCTCGCCCGTTTCCAAGCGCACATCGCCCAATGCCCATGGCTTGTCTGGGAGGAGGACGGTGCGGTGCTGGGCTATGCCTATGCCGGCAATGCCTTTGTGCGCGCGGCCTACAACTGGGCGGCGGAGATCTCCGTTTACCTGCACCCCGACTGCCAACGGCGTGGGATCGGGCGGCAGCTGTACGCCGCCATTGAGCCGATTTTGCGTGCGCAGGGCTATCAGGTGGTCTATGCCGTCATCACCACGGCCAACGCCGGCTCCATCGCGTTCCATACCGCGCTGGGCTATGAAGTCACTGCGACCTTCCCCCGCTGCGGCTACAAGCTGGGGCAATGGCACGGCGTGGTTTGGATGGAAAAGCGCCTGAACCGAGACGAGCATCCTGCCCGTTTTCCGATTCCGTGGTCTATGGTTTGACAAAAAATCTGCGCATTCGATTCAATTCTAATTGACAACATGAATCGGCTTTCCCTGACAGAATGCACGCAGATTCTCCTCCGCGATGTCCATCAGGCGCAGCCGCGCTTCCTTGGGCGCCCACGCGATGTGCGGCGTCATGATGCAATTGGGCGCCGAGAGCAATGGGTTTGTCGGCAAAATCGGCTCCTGCGACACCACGTCGACACCGGCGGCGGCGATTTTGCCGTTGCGCAGGGCAGCAGCCAGATCCTGCTCCACGATCAGGCCGCCACGGCTGGTGTTGAGCAAGATCACGCCGTCCTTCATCTTGGCGATGGAGGCTGCGTTGATCATACCGGCGGTTTCCGGGAACTGCGGGCAGTGCAGAGAAATGACGTCTGACTGCGCATACAGTTCCTCCAGCGGCACATAATGGCAGGTTTCCGATTCCAACTCCGGGCGCACATGGCGTGCGCAGACCAACAGGCGCATACCGAATGCCTGGGCAATCTTGCCGACAGCCTGTCCGATCTGTCCATAGCCCACAATGCCCATCACCTTGCCGTCCAGCTCGGTCAGGGGATAATTCCAGAAGCAAAAGTCCGGGCAGCGCTCCCAAGCGCCGGTGTGGCAGGCCTCGCTGTGCGCACCAACGTGCTGACAAATTTCCAGCAGCAGCGCAAAGGTCATCTGCGCAACGGACGCGGTGGAATAGGCAGGGATGTTGCACACATCGATGCCATGCTCGCGCGCAGCCGTCACGTCAACAATATTATACCCGGTCGCCAGCACGGCGATCAGCTTCAAGTTGGGACACGCCAAAATCGTTTCGCGGGTGATCGGCACTTTGTTCACCATTACCACCTGCGCATCGCCGATGCGGCCGACAATTTGGTCGACCGGGGTGCGATCATAAACCGTTAACTCGCCAAATTGGGCGATCTTGTCCCAGCTCAGGTCGCCGGGGTTGGCTGCATAGCCATCTAATACTACAATTTTCATCTGTTTCACCATCAATTCCAAAAACGTTTTGCCGCTTTGCCCTGGGCGATCATGTAAACCACAAGCGCCGCAAAGCCCAGCAACGGCGCGCCGACTGTCAAAATACCGGCCACGGTAGCGCCAATATGCAGCAGCTTGCCAAAATTCGGCACTGCGACCGGCACATACAAAACGCCCGACACGAGGCAGGCGATTGCCACCAGCAACAGACGCGGGTGTACATACTCCAAAAAGCCGTCCGGATCCTTACACGCAGAAGCCGGGCAGTTGGCCGGACGGAGAAAGGCATTGTTAAAAATCCGCCACTCCCGCCGCAGACGGAGGTAGGTATACAGCGCATAGCCGCCGCTGCCAAACACGATTGCCAAAAGCAGAATATCCAGAGCCGAGCTAAAAGAGTCCATATCATCGTCCTCCATGGATCATTTTGATTTATTATACCAGTTATGCCCATGGATTGCAACCGATTTTGCCCGTCACGTCAAAAAATGTGCGGCAGGAGCGCCCCGAAGGGGAAGGCTCCTGCCGCTTTTGGATGCTTCACAGAAGGATGCAAATCAAGCCGTTGCAGCCGTCGTTGATGATGCGGGAAATGGTGTCGCGCATTTTGTAGCGGGCATCGTCCGGCATCCGTTTGAGCTTGGTCGTCAAGCCCTCGTTGACCAGCTCATAGACGGATTTGCCGAAAATGTTGCTCTCCCACAGCCGCTCGGTGTTGCCCTCGTACTCGCCGAGCAGATAGTTGATCAAATCCTCGGATTGCTTTTCGTCGCCGACCATGGGGCAGATTTCCGTTTCAATGTCACATTTAATCATATGAATGGCTTCCGACTTCGCGTGCAGCTTCACGCCGTAGGCGCCGCCCTTCTTCACGATCTCCGGCACATCCAGATGCATATTTTCCGCGTTGGGCAGCACAATGCCGTAGCCGGTCGCCTTGACCTCCTCCAGCGCGTTTTCCAGCCGGTCATATTCGCGCTTTATCGCAGAAAGCTGTTCCAATAAGCCCAGCAGATCGGCGTCGGATTGAATGGCCATACCGGATTTTTCACCCAAAATCTGATAGAACAATCCCTCACAAAAGGTCAATTCACACGACACAACGCCCTTGCCCAAATCGACCTGCCGAATGTGGTAGCCCTGCACGTTTTCCGTCTGGCAGATGGCGGCGATCGCCGGTTCCGTCTGCGCAAGGCGGGTGATCGATTCCGCATTCTGGCGCATCGCGGCAAACAGTGCCGTTTTCAGCGGGTGCGACGGCTCCAGCGCGCACACCCAGCCCGGCAGGAAAAATTGCAGCTCCCGCATGGGGAATTCATACAAAATGGCTGTGAAAATCTGTTGCAGCTCCTGTTCGCTCAGGCTTTGGCAGTCTGCGGCGATGGCCGACACGCCGTAAGCATCCTCCAACTCCTTGCGCAGCGCCTGCGCATCCTCGCCCTGCGGCTTGACCGAGTTGACGATCACCAAAAACGGCTTGCCCGTGGCCTTCATATCCTCAATGGCGCGGCGTTCGGCGCTTACATAGTCCGCCCGGTCGATATCCGTCACGGTCGCGTCTGTTGTAACGACGATCCCGATCGTGCAGTGATCTTCCATCACCTTTTTTGTGCCAAGCTCCGCCGCTTCCGTCATGGGGATCTCATGGTCAAACCATGGCGTTGTGACCATGCGGGGCTTACCGTCCTCCGTGGCGCCGATCGCACCGTCGACCATGTAGCCCACCGAATCGATCATGCGCACCGACAGTCGTGCCTTGCCGTCCGGGCTGATTTCCACGGCCTCCTCCGGTACAAACTTCGGCTCCGCCGTCATAATGGTCTTGCCGGAGCCGCTTTGCGGCAGCTCGTCACGCGCACGCTCGGCCCAGTAAGTGTCCTCGATGTTGGGAATAATGATGCTCTCCATGATGCGCTTGATGAGTGTGGATTTGCCCGTGCGAACCGGGCCTACCACCCCAATATAAATATCCCCGCCGGTGCGCAGGGCGATGTCTTGATAGATGCTGTGATGAACCATGTCATTTCCTCCTTCCGCGTTACATGGGAATCAGGAGCATTTGCTCCCCGACCCGCTGTTCCGCCGTCAGGTCGTTTGCCTGCAAGATGTTGTCCACCGTGGTGTGATAGCTTTTCGCGACCGACCAAAGCGACTCGTCTTGTCCGACCAGACGCAAAATGACAGACGGCCGCTCCGGCTCCGGCGCAAGCGGCTGCATCGCGCCGCCGCAGATCCCGCGAAATTCCTGCTGTGCAAAGCACATCGCCTTTGTCACCACGGGGCATTTGACCTCGGCATCCCCGCCGGATCTGGTTGTGAGTGCGCCGGTGATCTGCGTGACCGGCCGGCAGTACGCCGCCGAGGACAGCGCCATGTCCACGGTTTTGTTGACGCGGACGATTTTGCCCTGCAAGTCGCCGTTTTCATCGTAGTACAGCACATTGCAGCAGACGCCGTATTGCAGCGCCGTCCGCTCGCCGTTGCGTTGCTGCATCACATCGGCAGCGTAGCACCATGCATCCAAAACGGACTTGGCCGAAACCGACAGCGGAGCCTGCAACGTATCGGCAAATTCCTCCGCATCCAGCTGCGCGGTGATCCGCTCGGTCTGCCACTGCGGCTCTAAGCTCTGGGTCAAGGCGTAGGCATCCTCAATGTAAGTCAACTGCTGCGTGCTTGTCACCGTGCATTGCACCAGCAAATTCAGCGCCACCAGCAATCTATGGCACTCCAGCTGTCCGTCCGGCTCGATCTCCGCGCCGGTGAACACCATATCCAGCGCGACCTCATGTTCATCCAGCTCCTGTCCCAGCTCCACATACTGCGAAAACGGCAGCACGCCCTCATACACGTTGCAGCTGTCATCCATGCCGAGGTACAGCGTGTGGATGTGCAGATCTCCCTTGAACACGGCCTTGTTGCCAATCATTTTTTTGTCGGTCACCTCCACGCGGTAGAGGGCCTTCAGCACACGGTCGACAGCCGGTGTGCCGTCCGGCAAGTCCAATTCATCGTTAATGGTAAACGTCTTTTCGCCGGTTTCCACCGCCACCGTCATTGGCACGGTCGCGCGTTTGAGGCACAGGTCGCTGTTTTCCTGCTCCGCATCATACAGCACCGCCTGCCGTTTGTCATACACAACGACCCGGCACGACAGGCTTGCGCGCAACAGCACCTTGCGGGAGTTCAGCATTCTGGCGTCAATTTCCTTGATGCGGCACACGCACTGCACCCGCGCGTCTTGATGGATGGCGTCATGCTCCTTGCGCACGGTAAAGGGCAAATACGCCTCCAACAGCTGCGGCTGCGCGCTCCCCTCCGGCACAAACAGCACGCCGGCCTTGACGCCGCCGGACAGATTCACGCAGCCGGGCGACACTTCCTTTTCCCGAAGAATGACGGTACCAAAGCTATCCACTACGCGGTTGACGTCCGGGAACGAATCCGGCACAATAATTTCCGTGGTTTCCTCCTGTGTCACTGTTTCAAACAGCGTTTGTTCCAAATATTCCATTTGGTTTTCCTGAAATACAAGCTCCATTGCATTCACTCCTTGCCGCTTCTTACGAGCTAAACCCATTGCGGTTTGACTTCCTTTCATATATACGTAGAGCAGGACAAGCCTATGCCAATTTTTCTCACCGTTTTTTCGCCAACAAAAAACCCAGCACGACCGCGCCGATCCCCGCCAGCACCGCCCACACACCGGAGGGCAGCAGCACCGACACGATCAGCCCTGCGCCGAACGCAATCAGCGCCGTGCCGATTTGCTCGTTGCGTCTGCACATAAAAATCACCTCTTGCCACAGCATATGCGGCAAGGGGTGATTTCAAGACGGATTGTCCTATGATTTTTTGGGAAGCTCCCACAGTTTGATGCCCATGGCGTGTTCATATAGCTGTAGGTAGCTTTGGTAGCGGCTTGGTTCAATCTCGCCATCGGCAACGGCCTGGCGGATGCGGCAGCACGGCTCCTTGCGGTGGGTACAGTCGTGGAACTGGCACTGGCCAAGGAAGGGTGCGAAGTCGGAGAAGGCGTACTGAAGATTTTCCTTGATAACCAAGTCCATTTGCTCGGTGTCGAACGAGGAAAAGCCGGGTGTATCTGCGATGTAGGTGTCGCCGGGCAGCGCATAGAGCTGCACATGGCGCGTTGTATGGCGGCCGCGTCCGAGCTTTTCCGAAACCTCGCCCACTTTTAGCGCAAGCTCCGGGGAAAGACAGTTGAGAATGCTGCTTTTGCCCACGCCGGAGTTGCCGGTAAACGCGACGGTTTTGCCCAGCACGGCGCGGCGCAGCTCCTCCACACCCTCGCCGGTGGCGGCGCTGGTGGCGATCACAGGGAAGCCCGCGTGGCGGTAGACGGAAATCAGACGGTCTGCGCTGTCAAGGTCTGTCTTGTTCACGCACAATATGACCGCAACATTCTGGTTGCCCGCAATGGCGGCAACACGGTCGATGAGAAACGGCTCGGTGACCGGGTTGACGTTCGCCGCCAGGATGACCAGTGCGTCCAAATTTGCCACGGGTGGCCGCAAAAATTCATTTTTTCGGGGCAGGATACACTCGATCATCCCGCCATGGCCGGTCAGGGAAATTTCCACCCGGTCGCCAACCAGGGGAATCTGCTTTCCCTGCCGCAGATGTCCGCGCCCCTTGCAGGTCACAACGCCGTTTGAGGTCTGCACGTCGTAAAAACCGCTGAGCGCTTTTATAATTCTTCCGTTATCCTGCATCAAAATCTACCGCGATGATCTTATCAAAGGTCCCGTTGATATATACATCATAATACTGTGAACCGCTGCCGGTCAAAGACAAAGTGACTTCCGTCTGCCCGGCCGTGACGCCGGCAGAGCAGACCACGATGTTGCCCTGGCGCAGCTCCACGGTGGAATCGCTCTCCAGCGGGTCAAGCTGCAATGCATACTGTATCGTCACCTCGGGCGGTTCCGTTACCGGCGGCTCGGTTTCGGGCGGTTCGGTTTCCGGCGGTTCGGTCTCGGGCGGTTCGGTTTCCTCGGGGCCGTCCGATACGGTCAGGATAATTTTGCTGCCCTCCGGCACATCCTCGCCGGGGTCAATGCTCTGGCCGATGACGGTGTCTTTGTCCGCGTCATCGTTGACATATTCATAGTCCACGTCAAAGGAATCGCGCAGCAGGTTGATCGCGTTGGAAATGCTCATGCCAATTACCTTTGGCACGTGAACCGGCTCCTTGCCGGAGCTGACATAGAGCGTCACCGTGTCGCCGGATGCAATTTGTGAATCGGCTTCCGGCTTGGTGCGGATCACCTTGCCCTCCGCGACGTCCTCGCTGAACTCTTCCTCTACCTGGATATACAGGCTCATTTTCAGCCCATTGAGCCAATCCTCCGCATAATCCTGTGTGCGGTTGGTGAGATCCAGCATGGTTTCGGTCTTAGGCCCCAGGGAAATTGTGAGCAAAATGGTGCGGTCGCCCTTGATTTCCGCATTGGCATCCAAGCTCTGGCGAACCACCTTGCCCTTTTCCATGTCGCTGTTTTCTTCTTCGGTTTCAAACTTCAAGAACGGGTACTTGCTCTGGTCGATATCCTCGAAAAATTCCCCCACAAATTGTGGGATCGTATGCAGTTGATCGGAAGCATCGCTGGTTTCCGGGGGATCCTCGCTTGGCGAGCAGCTGCGCAGGGACGTAAATGCAATCACGCCGATGATCAGCACCACTGCGCACACGATCACGCCGATGATGATCGCGGTATTTTTCTTTTCCGCAGGCTCTTTCTCCGGCGCATCCCGGCGCGTGCCGGCGGAATAGGCAGCTTTTTGCGCCGCAGTGCTTGGGCGCGGCTGCTGTGGACGCGGTTGCTGTGGGCGCGGCTGTGCAGGCTGCTTTGGGCGCACGGGTGCGGCGGTCGCCGGCTGGAACACCATGTCCGGGCTGCGCCGGAAGTCTTCCATGTCGTGGAGCATATCCGTCGCCGAATTATACCGCTCATCCGGAGAAACCGCCATGGCGTGCAGAATGATCTGCTCAAGGCCGGTGGGAATGTTCGGATTGAGCCGGGTGGGCGGGATCAGATTGCCGTTAATGTGCTGGATCGCCACGGCAACCGGCGTTTCGCCGTCATACGGCGTGCGGCCGGTGAGCATCTGGTACATCACAACACCCAGAGAATACAGGTCGGCACGGTTGTCCACGCGGCCGCCCTTGGCCTGTTCGGGCGAAATATAGTGTACCGAGCCGAGCGCTTCACGCGTGAGCGTATTTTGCGCCGAAGCGATGCGCGCAATGCCAAAATCTGCGACCTTCACGCTGCCGTCCTTCAAGAGCATGATGTTGTGCGGCTTGATGTCGCGGTGGATGATGCCGCGGCTGTGGGCGTGCTCCAACGCCTTGGCGATTTGTATGGAAAAATGCAGCGCTTCGCGCCAGTTCATGCAGCCTTTCTTGTCAAGATACTGCTTCATTGTGATGCCTTCAATCAGTTCCATCACAATGTAATCGATATCGCCGCTGCGTGAAACATCATACACGCTGACGATGTTGGGATGTGAGAGCATCGCGACCGCCTGCGACTCGGTGTGGAAGCGGCGGCGAAAATCCTCGTCCTTGGAGTATTCGTCCTTTAAAATTTTGATTGCGACAAGCCGGTTGAGCCGATGACACAGCGCCTTGTAGACGACCGCCATGCCGCCGGTACCAATGACTTCTAAAATTTCATATCGGTTATCCAGCAATCGCCCGATGTAGTTATCCATGGTAATTCCTCCCTCTTCCCATTAAAGGGATACCAGCACAGCCGTGACGTTATCCGACGCACCGCGCTGCTTGGCGATATCCAACAAGCGGCCGCAGCAGTCTTTTTTCCTTGCGCCGTGCAGCACCTCGAACAAAATCTCCTGATCGTCAAGCAGGTTGGACAGTCCGTCCGAGCAGAGCAGGAAATTGTCACGCGGATGCAGCTGCAACGGGTATGTGTCGCATTGTACAGCCGGTTCCGTTCCGATGGCACGTGTAATGATATTCTTGTTGGGATGCATTTTTGCCTGCTCGTGGGTCAGCTCTCCGCGGCGTACCATCAGTTCCACCAGCGAATGGTCGGTGGAGATCAGAGTGATCCCGTCGTCATTCATATGGTAGATGCGGCTGTCGCCCACGTTGACGGCCACGGCATTGCTGCCGTCGATCAGCAGCGCCACCAGTGTGGTGCCCATGCCGCGAAAATCCTCGCTGAGCTGTGCCTGCTCAAAGAGTGCAGTGTTGGCCAGTGCAACAGCTTGGCACAGCACGGTTTGCATCATTTCCGGCGACATTCCCTTCTGGAACGAGCGTTCCACCTCGCCGGTAAAGACTTCCGTGGCGAGCTTGCTGGCAACATTGCCGGCCTTTGCCCCGCCCATGCCATCGCACACCACCGCCAACAGGCCGTTTTTGTGCAGACTTTTCAGGGCGTAATAATCTTGATTCTGTTTTCTGACCAGACCGGGATCCGTCAGTCCCCATGCGTCCATAAGCCGCCTCCTTTCGTTCATGCAGATCACATTTTAAATGTGATTCGTATCATATTTTCTGCGCAGTTGGCCGCAGGAAGCGTCAATATCGCTGCCCAGCGTTCGGCGCACTGTGGCGGGGATGCCGCCTTGCTCCAGAATGCTCTGGAATTCGGCCACCGCTTTGCGTGAGCTGGGCTTGAGCGGGCTTTCCTCCACGTGGTTGAGTGGGATCAGATTCACGTGGGCGCTCATGCCCTGCAACTTCTTCAGCAGCAGCCGTGCCATCTCCGGCGTGTCGTTGACGCCGTAGATCATGGCATATTCAAAGGAAATTCTTCTTCCTGTCTTGTCAAAGTAATTTTTACACGCCGCAAGCAATTTGTCAACATCATATCTGCGATTGACAGGCATAATTGTGCTGCGAATTTGGTTGTCCGGGCAATGGAGGGAAACCGAGAGCGTCAGCTGCAAATTTTCCTCTGCCAGACGGTTGATTCTGTCCACCAGACCACAGGTAGACAGGCTGATGTGCCGCATTCCGATGTTCATGCCCTCCGGTGCGTTGACGAGGGTCAAAAAGCGGCGAACATTGTCATAATTATCCAGTGGCTCGCCGATGCCCATCAACACGATGTTCGACACCGGCAGACCGGAATCGAGCTGCGTGAACAGCACCTGATCGAGCATTTCCGACGGCTGTAGACGGCGCACCAGTCCGCCCAGCGTGGACGCGCAGAACGCGCAGCCCATTGCGCAGCCGACCTCCGAGGAGATGCAGACCGTGTTGCCGTGGTGATATTGCATGAGAACCGTTTCCACGCAGTTGCCGTCGGCAAGCCGCCAGAGGTACTTAATGGTACCGTCCAGCTTGGATGCCTGTTTTCGGGCAATTTCCGGCACGGTGATGACAAATTCCTCCGCCAAACGCGCGCGCAGCGCTTTAGAAAGGTTGCTCATCGCGTCAAAGCTGCGCGCGCCACGGTGCAGCCACGTGAAAATCTGCTTGGCGCGAAACGCCGGTTCGCCCCACTGTGCCATGGCCGCCGTCAGCTCCGGCAGCATCATGGATTTGATATCCTGCATCAACGTTCTCTCCTCAGCTTACAGATAAAGAATCCGTCCGTACCCTGCTCACAGGGCAGCAGCGTGATCATGCCGCTGGGCGACATTGCCAGCGGTTCCGGTGAAAACTCCGGATGCGACGCCAAAAAACGGGCAATCACGTTTTGATTTTCGGCGGGCAGCACCGTGCAGGTGCTGTACAAAAGCACCCCGCCGGGGCGTACATAGGCGGCCTGATTTTGCAAAATGGCCTGTTGAATTTGCGGCAGACGCTCGATTTGTGACAGATCCTTGTAGCGGATGTCCGGCTTTTTGCGGATCACGCCCAATCCGGAACAGGGAACATCGGCAATCACCGCATCCATCTGTCCGAGCCACTGCGCATTTTGTTTGGATGCATCCTGCACCTGCGCGTGTAGGCAGGTAAGTCCCAGCCGCGCCGCGCCTTTTTCGATCAGGGCGATTTTGTGCGGGTGAATGTCGCACGAGATCAGCTTTCCGCGATTTTCCATTGCAATTGCCGCCGCGAAGCTCTTGCCGCCGGGCGCTGCGCAGCAATCCAGCACCGTCATTCCCGGCGCAAGGTCTGCGCACTGCACCGCCAGCTTTGCCGCCGGATCCTGCACATAAAACAGCCCCTGACGGAACGCGTCCAGCTGTTCCACGCTTCCGGTTGCCGACAAAATCAGGCAGTCGGCAAGCCAAGGGTGCATCTGCACGCCGATGCCAAGCTGCTTTAGCTGCGCGGCCAGCTCCGGCGTGGTGATTTTCAGGCAATTGGTCTGCACTGTGATCGCGGGCGCCGTGTTGTGGGCGGCAAGCAGCGGTTCGATTTTATTCTCTCCGACTGCCTGCGTCAGCAGCTCCACAAGCGGCTGCGGATGGCTGTAGCGCGTTGCCAAATCGGTCGGCCGGCGCAGATTTTCCCGATTGCGGAGCAAATTGCGCAGCACCGCATTGACCAGGCCGGCCGCCTGTCGGTTGGCAGACCGCTTGGCCTGTTCCACTGCCTCGTTGACGGCGGCGGAGGGTGGGATTTTGTCGCACAGCAGAATCTGAAAGGCGCCCAGCCGCAAAATATCCGCTACCTGTGGCTGTAGCCTCTTGATGCCGCCGTGCAAAAATTGTTCCAAATAAAAATCCAGCAGCATTTGGTTTTGCAGCACGCCGTAGCAAAGGCGGCTGGCCAGCGCCGCATCGCGGCGGTCGAGCGCATTGCGGCCGATCAGCTCTTTCAGCACGCCGTCAGACCATGCACCCTGTCTGCGGCAGGCAATAAGCGCCGCAAGTGCCGTTTCCCGCGCCGTCATAGTACAAGCGGATGCCCGCGGAAATAGTCAGCAGCCGCCATCTGTTTGCCGCCCTCTGCCTGTAGACGGCAAACCGTCACCACCTGTCCATCGCCGCACGCGATTTCCAGCCCCTTCTTGCTCAGCGCAAGCGGTGTGCCGGGGGCGCGGTCGGTGGTTTTCTCGGTGGGATGAACTTCATAAATTTTAAATTGCTTTCCTTGCAGAACCGTTGTGGCGATCGGCCACGGATTCAGCCCGCGCACCTGATCGATGATTTGTCTTGCCGACCTCGACCAGTCGATCGGGCAAAGCGCTTTACTGAGCATCGGCGCAAGCGTAGCCTTGCTTTCATCCTGCACAGTGCGGGTGAAGGCACCGTTTTCCACAGCTTTGAGCGTATCGCACAGCAGACCGCCGCCAATCACTGCAAGTCTGTCCATCAGTTCCCCTGCGGTTTCCGTTGGGGCGATAGGCGTTTTGCGAATCTCAATAATATCGCCCGTGTCCATGCCCGCGTCCATAAACATCGCGGTCACGCCGGTTTCGTCTAAGCCGTTTAAAACGGACCATTGCACCGGAGCGGAGCCGCGCAGCTGCGGCAAAACACTGGCGTGGATGTTGATACAGCCGAGCGGTGGAATGTCCAAAACCGACTGCGGCAAAATTTTCCCGTAAGCGACCACAGCAATCACATCCGGCCGCAGGGCGCGCAGCTCTTCCACCACAGCCTCATCGCGAAATGTGGTAGGCTGAAACACCGGCAGTGCTTGGCTGAGCGCGTACTGCTTGACCTCGCTCTGGGTCAAGATCTGCTTGCGTCCTCTCGGCTTGTCGGGCTTTGTATAAACGCCGACGACCTCACAGCCGTCCGCCACAAGCGCCTGCAGGCAGGTGGCGGCAATGGCGGGCGTTCCCATAAATACGACTCTCATTCCTCGTCCTCGTCATACATATGCTCCAACTCTTCCTCGCTCAGCATATGATAAGCGCGCTCGGTGTAGACGTGGCCGTCGAGATGGTCGCACTCGTGGCAAAATGCACGGGCGATCAAACCCTCCGCTTCCACCTCAAACCAGTTGCCATCGCGATCCTGTGCGCGAACCTTGGCATAGTTGGGACGCTTGACCATGCCGTATTTTCCCGGCAGGCTCAGGCAGCCCTCCACGCCGTCTTGTTCGCCGTCTGTTTGGATGATCTCCGGATTGACAAGATTCAAGATCTCGTCGCCGGTGTCCACCACGACCACGCGGCGCAAAATGCCGACCTGCGGTGCTGCCAGACCAACGCCCTCGGCCTCTATCATGGTTTGCGCCATGTCGTCGAGCAAGATGTGCAGTTTTTCATCAAATTTTGTCACCGGACGGCACACCTTGTGCAGCTCCGGGTAGTCAAAGGTAAAAATATTTCTCAGTGCCATAATTTCCTCCCGCCGGCATCGGCCGGTCATTCATAGCTATTTACATCGGCAAAGGCGGTCACGCTGCGATTACGGTGATCCTTGCCGAATTGCTGCAAAAGATACGCCAAAGCTCGCCGCATCGGGCGGTCGAGATGGCAGCTGATATTGATGCGATAATGGTAACGGTTATTTTTCCGCACCACCTCCGCCGGCACGGGGCCGAGCAGCAAAAGCTGCGTGGTTCGGTACTGCGGCTGCGTGAACAGCCCGGCACACATTTCACGGAACAGCGCCGCGCCACGGCACACGTCCTCCTCAAAAATGCCCATAAAATTCACCGTCACCAAGTCAAAAAACGGCGGACAGTTCCGCAGCTGCCGCAGGCGAATTTCCAAATCGTAAAAATCGTCATAATTCTGCGCCGCCGCCAGCTGCAACACCTGATTTTCCGGCGTCATGGTCTGAATCACGGCGCGCCCGGGTCGCTCGCCCCGTCCGGCGCGGCCGACGACCTGCGTAATCAGGCTGAAGGTGGTTTCCGCAGCGCGATATGATGTGCTGTAAAGCGACGTGTCGGCATCCAAAACGCCGACCAGCGTTACATTTTCAAAGTCAAGTCCCTTTGCAACCATCTGCGTCCCCAGCAAAATGGGGATATTTTCATCACGGAAGCGGCTTAAAATTTTTTCATGCGAATTTGCCGCCGTGACGGTATCGGCGTCCATGCGCACTACCTGCACATCCGGCAGCATTTCGTGCAGCGTTTCCTCCACGCGCTGCGTGCCGAAGCCGACCTGCTTGAGATGCCCGCCGCACTGCGGGCAGCGCTTGGGCAGCGGAACGGAAAAGCCGCAGTAGTGGCACATTAAGCGTCCGTTTGCCTGATGGTAAGTCAGGTGGATACTGCACCGCTCGCACATCGGCACGAAGCCGCAGTCCACACACACAGTCATACGGCTGGAGCCACGGCGATTGAGGAACAAAATGGACTGCTGCTCCCGGCGCTGATTTTCCGTCAGCGCATCGAGAAGCGTTGTGCTGACGGCGCTTCCGTTGCCGTTTTTCAGCTCCTGTTTCATATCCACCATTTCCACCGGCGGCATTTGTTGCCGGTTAAAGCGGCGCTTTAAACAGTATAACGTGTAAACTCCGCTTTTTGCCCGGTACATGGACTCCACGCTTGGCGTGGCGGATGCCAGAAGCACCAGTGCGTGTTCTCTTGCGCCACGGACAATGGCGATCTCGCGGGCATGATAGCGGGGTGCGTTTTCCGATTTATAGGAATGCTCCTGCTCCTCGTCCACGACCATCAAGCCCAAACGCGGAACAGGTGCAAAACTCGCCGAGCGGGTTCCGATCACCACATTGGCCTGCCCACGGCGAATCCGTTTAAAGGTATCATAGCGCTCGCCGACGGCCAAAGAGCTGTGCAGCACCGCCACCTGCTTGCCGAAGTGGGCGACAAACAGCTGCAAAAGCTGCGGGGTCAGGGCGATTTCCGGCACAAGGACAATGGCCTGCCGACCGGCGGCAAGGCAGCGCTCGATCAATTTCATATACACAGCGGTTTTCCCGCTGCCGGTGACGCCGTACAGCAGCGCAACGCCGGGTTTTTCCTGCTGTGCCTGACGCAAAAGGCCGTCAAACACAAGCTGCTGTTCGCAGTTGAGCACAAACGGCTGCGCCGGTTCGACCGGCGGCAGCTCATGCAGCCGCAGCACCTCCCGGCTTGACAGCTCCACATAGCCCAGCTGCTCCAGACGCCGCAGGGTGGCCGTGGTCGCGCCGGTGAAATAGCAAAGCTCCTTTGCGCCACATGAACCGACGTTTTGCAGCAACTCCAGCGCCGCCGCCTGCGTGGGCGCGGCCTTTTTCCGGCGGCGTGCAAAGTCCGCCGCCTCCTCGGCGGAAACGGCAAGGGCAACGGTTTTCTCCGTTTTGTCTGCGATCTTGCGCAGGAAATCGGTTTCGGCGGTCAGCCATTTCTTATTGAGCAGATAGCGCAGCGCGTTCTGTAGCGGTACATCTTCAAACTGCGCCCGCAGCTGCTGATGCTCCGCCGAGCCGCCCAGCGCCACAATTGCTTCCAGCACGGCCAGTGCCTCCGGCTTGCGGCGCAGCTTGCTCTCCGGGTCCGGCGGGAGGTTGGAGATATGATAGGTATCCTTCGCCTGATACCACATTCCGGCGGGCAGCATGGCACGGATCGCATCGTAAAAGGTGCAAAAATACCGTTCGCGCACAAATGCCGCCAACTGTAACATTTCGTCCGACAAAACCGGCTCTGTGTCCAGTTGCTGTAGCACCGTCTTTAATCCGTCCGCCGTTTGCGTCTGCTGCAGTGACAGCACCACGCCCTCGCTGCATCGGTTGCCACGGCCAAACGGCACCATCACGCGCATACCGGGCTGCAGGCGCATTTCCTCCGGCACCAGATAGGTGTACGGCTTGTCGATGGCAAAAATGGCAGCCGAAACGGCAATACTTGCACTTGTCACTTAAACCTTATATTCCTCTTTAACGAATGCGGTCAGTTTGTTTTCGGAAACCTCACGAATCGCCATGGTGACGGGCTTGTCGGGCAGTGCCTCGTGGAACTGCTCCGCTTCCTGTGAAATCTGTCTGGCGCGGCGTGCAACCACGTTCACCAGCAAATAGCGGCAATCGATATGATCAAGCAGAGATGACATAGATGGATATAACATTTATTTTTCCTCCTCCAGGTAGTAGGTACGGTATTTTGTTTTGCAGGTATGTGCTTTTAAAATGGCAGAAACTTCGTCACAGGCGTTTTCCACCGTGCTGTTGACCACGATGTAATCATATTGGTGCGCCAGCTTATATTCCTCGCGCGCCTGTTCCAAACGCCGGGCGATCAGCTCCGGCGCGGTATCGCCCCGCGCGCGCAAGCGGCGTTCCAGCTCCGCAAGCGAGGGGGGGACCAAAAAGACCAAGATGGCCTCCGGTCTGTTTTTCTTGACTTTTAACGCGCCGTTTACATCGATTTCCAACAGCGCGTCACGCCCCTGCGCCAGCGCCTCGTCCACCGGCTGGGCGGGCGTGCCGTAGTAATTATCCACGTAACGGTTGTATTCCAGCAACTGGTTTTGTGCAATCATTTCCTCAAAACGCGATTTTGCAAGGAAGTGATAGTGAACGCCGTCGATCTCACTCGGACGCGGTGCGCGCGTTGTGGCGGAAACAGACAGGTGCATATCGGGATATTGCGCCGTCAGCGCCTTGCAAATAGTTCCCTTGCCCGCACCGGACGCGCCGGAAATGACGAGAATCTGTCCCTGCTTCATACATCTTCCTCCGTAATCGTTTCCTCCGCCGGACGGTTGTCCAGTCTGGCGGCAATTTTTTCCGGTGTGATGGCGGAAAGCACCACATGGTCGGTGTCCATGATCAGCACCGCGCGGGTTTTTCTGCCGTAGCTGGCATCGATGAGCATACTGCGTTCCTTTGCTTCCTGCACCAATCGCTTGATCGGCGCGGAATCCGGGCTGACCACACTCAGCAGCCGTTGGGCGGAAATCATGTTGCCAAAGCCAATGTTGATAAGCTGCATGGCGACCTCCGTTATTCGATATTTTGCATTTGTTCGCGGATTTTTTCCAGCTCCGCTTTGATCTCCACCACGGTGCGTGCCTGCTCTAAGTCATTGCCCTTGGAGCCGATGGTGTTGGCCTCGCGGTTCATTTCCTGCATCAAGAAATCCAGCTTTCTGCCGATCGCGCCGCCGTCGTCCAGCATGGTTTCCAGCTGCGCCAAGTGGCTGCGCAGGCGAACGGTTTCTTCATCCACCGCGATCTTGTCGGCAAATATGGCCGCTTCGGTCAAAATTCGGCTCTCGTCGATGGTAGTGGAGGCAAGAACCTCCTTCATTTTTGCTTCCAGCCGTGCGCGATACTCCGCCACCGTGACGGGGCTGCGGGCCTCCACCCGCTGCACCAGCTGCAAAATGGTATCTGCCCGGCTGCGCAGATCCTGCGCCAGCGCCGCACCTTCGACTTGGCGCATATGGTTATAGGCTTCCAGCGCCCGGTCGGTGACGGCCAGCAGATCCGCCAGCAGCTGTTCTTCGTCGGTCTGCGCCTTTTCCACGGTAAACACATCCGGCAGGCGGGTAAGCGCCGTGACGGAGATGTCGTCCGTGACATGGTAATCCTGCGCGATTTGCTGCATTGCGTGCAGGTAGCCCTCCACCACAGGGCAGTTGAGGGAGATCTGCAAATCCTCTGCACGGTCGGCGCGAACGGTGATGCCCACATCGACCTTGCCGCGGGTCACGGATTCCTTCACGCGCTTTTTGATGGCATCCTCGGCGAAAGCAAACGCGCGGGGCATTTTGACCGTGCAATCCAAATAGCGATTGTTGACCGAGCGCACCTCCACGGTGATCTCACGGCCGGAGCGCATTTCAATCGCGCGGCCGTAGCCTGTCATACTGTAAATCAAACCAATCACTCCTTAATATATATTTCAAACCGTAAAAAAGCCTCGCAGCGTTCGCCGCCATAGCGGCGAATAAAATTCAATCATTTTTTGCGGCGACATGCGCG
>CAMDZY010000004.1 GCA_945910975.1 uncultured Clostridia bacterium
TCCACCTCGGAGAGCGTGGACGCCTGTGCAATGGCAGCCGACAGCTCGTCTGTCAGCTTGCCCTGTGCATCGATGGCCTTCAAAATCTCCTGCCGCCGCGCATCGAGATTGCGCAGATACGTCAAGCGGTCGGCCAAGGTACGCAAGGTCGTGTCGTCCATCGCCCCATGCAACTCCTTGCGGTAGCGGGCGATAAAGGGAATCGTGTTGCCCTCATCAATCAAAGCAATCACGTTTTCCACATAGGAAAGCGGACAATTCAACTCATGGGACAAAATTTCAGCAAAATTCGGCATAGTTTCCTCCTTTTGATTTGCTCTACAAAATCACCGTTTTGCGGCTTTTTATGATATTTATGCATCAAGATTGTTGAAGTTATACCCGTTTTTCTGAAGCAGCGAGGTTCCCATATCGCCAAACAGCTCCACCACCTGTTTCCCAAAGCCCTCTTGGGCGATTCGCTCCTGCTCGGATTGCTCGGATATCTTCTGTGCATTCGGATCCGGCATTTTTTGCAATGCGGGCTGCACAATGGCGGTAGACGCGGCGACTGTGGGCATTGCCGTAATCTTTGCGGCAATGCGCTCCAAGCCCTGATTCAGGCTGTCCGTCAGCTGTGTAAGCGTTTGGAAAATCAGGCTCTGCTGCGTTTCGTCATGACGCCGCTGTGCTTCCACCAGCGCCGCCAGTTCTTCGTCAGATATGTGATGCGTGGGCGTTTGCTTGTTGATCCCCAACAGAATCGTGGCAAGATTTTCCATATCCGAATAGGAATACCCCGCCGTCAGTGTGCTTAACCGTTCTATGGAAGATACGGTATCCGGGAAAATCTCCTCGGCCTTGATTTCAAAGAAGGTACAACGCGCCTCCTGCGACGGTGCGTCCACCCGGCAGCGCAGCAGCGCGTCCCGGAGTATGGACGGCAGCGTCAGCTCGTTGTCGCTGACGAGAATCAGGAAAAATCCAAAATAGTCATCGCGGTGCATTTTGTACAGGTGCACAGTGTAGCCAAGGAAATTTAAAACGCCCTGTGGATCGGCGCAGTCGTCTACATTTTCCAAAATAAGGTACAAATCGCTCTCGTTGTCGAAGCAGTCATCCAAAAGCGCGTTTAAACGTTCCTCGACAACACAAAGACTTTCGCCTTCCGCCTGCAAATCCGTCCCGCACAGCGCAAGATATTCGCTGTTTGCATTGGCGCCTTTCCGGAGCTGGTCAATGGCACACGCGGCAAGCGTATGCTTCCCGCATCCGACGGGGCCGGTGATATACAGACCTTCCGTGTTCGCCTCCTGTTTCAAAATGGTACGGATGCGCTCCTCCCACGGAAATTTTGTGTCAAGCAGATTGACCTTTTCGGTCAAGGCATCCATAATGACATCCGACTTGATTCGGATTTGTTTCAGCCATGCATCCGTTTGCATTGGTTTCCTCCTCTCATGCAAATCCTCGATGATACAAAAAATTGCAAGTAACCGCAACGCACTCGTCAAGCGTCAATGACACTTGACGAGTGCGTTTGCGGCTTGTAAATGCCTTTCAGCGCACGTTAGCTTCCGTTATTCTGCGCGTATTCTTCCATTGCCGCAATTTGTGCCTGCGTGGAAGAAGGTGTCATTTTGTAGCGGATGCGTTCGTAATCGTCCACGTCCACCCGAACGTGTCCGGAGAACATAATTTCGTAGGTTTTCCGATCGCGCTCCTCATAGGACTCGAAGTCCGTAACCAGCGCCACCGCACGATCCCGCAAATCCAAAATCAGCGCATCTGCCAAGGCATTTAAGTCGCGATAGTCAAAGTGATCCGTTGTGGCAGCCATAATTTCCGGGCTGACGCCCTTCGCCACAGTCACATCGTTCAGGCGCTGGGCAAAAAAGCGCTCTCTTGCCGGCTCACTGGGCAGCGGCAGGCAGATGCGGTTGGACAGGCGGCTGCACACCGCAGGATCCACTCGCCACGGATAATTCGTTGCGCCGATCACGATCACGGCCTTCTCTGCGCGCTCGATATTGTTCCAGCCTTCCAAAAAGGCGTTGGTGACCGCCGCTTCATGCTGCTTTGCATTGGCACGCACGGGGCAAATGCCGTCGATCTCGTCAAAGAACAGCAGCGCCGGGGCATTGTCGATGGCTTCTTTGAATGCGATCTGCACGCGTTTTTCCGCAACACCGACAAGCGGATCCATCACATCGGCGCCGGAGAGCTGGATGAACTTCATGTTCTCGTACTGATTCATCAAATAATTTGCAAAGGCCAGCACAGTATGCGTTTTTCCGTTTCCGGGCAGACCGTACAGCATAAAGCCGCACTGGGGGCTGATTTTATAGTGGGAGTCGGTGTGGGGGAAGCGGAGATTGTTGGCGCGGCGCTTCAAATCCTCCACAACATCCTCCATGCCAATCAAATCGTCCAGGGAATTTTTGGGCATTTCCTGCTACCAGCTCTCAATGGTCGCTGCGGGGACACGATCGGTTGCATTTTTCGTAACAAAGCCCGATGCGGTGGCGGCAGCCGGCGTATCGACGCTGCCAGCCGCAGTTTGATTGGCAACCGGCGCGTTTTCCTTGGGCGCCGGCTTGGAAACAGGCACCGGGCGCGGCGCCAGAATGTCCAAAATGCGCGTTGCTTCCTGCTCTGCGGAGGTTTTCAAAAGCTGCCACTTTGCGTAAACGGACCGCTGGGACAGGTTCATATTCATAATTTCGGCGCAAACATCCGAAGCCATAACATACAGCTCCGCTTCTTCCTTGGTCGGGCGGCCGTCGTTGTCCCGACTTAAAATTTCTGCACGGCGGATCAGGCTGTTGTACTGGGCGGTCTTTGTGTTCATTGTCTGTGCATAGGAAGTAGCACCAAGGTTGTGTTTATCAAAAGCCACGGTTGATTCCCTCCATCAAAAGTCTGACATTTTTTTCATGCCTTCAGGGCTGAGGTCAAAATCATCTGCGCCGTCCGGGATGCTGCTCAGGCGATCATGCAGATCGGAAGACGCAGCAGCGGCACCTGCACGTCGGGTGGCCTCGGTTGCGCCGGGGTGCTCCATGCCCGAAAGGCAGCTTTCAATATCGCCGGTTTCCTTTAACGTTTCAAAGAACGCATCCAGAAGCTGTTCTTTTTCCTGGATGGCTTCTTGTGAGGTCAATTTTTTATAGGCGCCGCGATCCTTGAGTGCGTTGATCTGCGGCATATGGGAAAACTTGCTCCCCTTGCCGCTCATCTGCTTGACTGCGGCATCCAGCATTTCATAGGCGTTGGCGATGGCGTCATGGTTGCCGATTGTTTTCAGCGAAAAGATGGAGTCCTTGACCAGCATATAGCCAATTGCGGCATCCCACAGCTGCTGCTCCTGGATGATCGTGTCATAGCCGCCTCTGCGACCCTCTGCAATATTCTTGCTCTGCGCCTGGATGGTGCGGTTAAAATCTTTTAAACAAACCTCAAGCTGTCCACGGCACTTTCCCAGCGCCACTTGTAGCTCAACGTTTTTGTCCATGGCGGCATTAGCTTTTTTATATCGATGATTCTTTTTTAACGCAGCCAGCGATTTTTGGATATCGCCCAGCTTTTCGGAAATGGACATAAGTATTCTCCCTTCAAATAGTTATTCTGATTCTGGGGCAATGCGGAGCTTTCTCAGTCGTCGATCACAAGCTCCTCGGCCGAAGCTTCCACCACCTGCTCCTGCGTAAGCTGTGCCACCGTGGCCGCCAGCTCCGCTTCGATCTTCTGGTTTTCCAATTCGGCGGCCAACTCCAGCGCGCGCTGTTCCTCCGGCATACGAATGCCCAGGCTGTGCGCGATCAGTTCTCCGCCGTTTTTCACCTTTACATCCTGCTGCGCTTTGATCTCATCGAGCATACGCTGTGCCTGCTCCGTGGCAATTTCTCTGCCGCGAACTGCACCGGGCGCATTGTCCAGCTGATTGATGCGACCCTCGATTTCTTCCATTACGGTTGCGTTTTCCGCAAACTTGGCATCCAGATCCGCAAGGTAGTGGAACGCGTTTTCGACTTCATCTTTAAACTTGTTGAGTAGATTTTTGTCGGAAACGATTTTCATATTGGACAGATAATCTTTTAACATGCCAATCTGGCTGTTTAATGTGCTCAGCGCCATTTTCTGCTGAACCAGCAGCGCCCGGTTCAGGCCAAGGCGAACATCCATCATTCTTTGATCCACAAGGTCGTTAAAGAGATCGCGCTCTTCCTTTGTCCACTTTGTCCGCTCTTCGGGTGCATCATGCTCCAGTGCATTCTTAAAGGCAGCTGCGCGGGGGCCGTTTTTGCTGATATCCTCATACAAGGCCTCTCTTGCCTGTTCCTTTTCGGCTTCCCGCTTGGACAGGGTTTCCTCCTGCTGCTCGACGTTCACCGTTGTCGCATCGGCTTCTCTGCACATGGACACCAAGGTGTACCAGCTTTCCAGATAATCCGTGTTTGTCTGCACATACTGCGTATACAGTTCGGTATCGGATTGCGGAACATGGGTGCGGATCTGCGATACGCCGCGCACAATTGCGGCCTTTGCGGCCTTTGCGGCACTGGGGTAGCCACATTCCACGGCTTCCTTAAATGCGTTGACCAGCGCAAGAATCTTGGTGTCAATGGGGCGCAAATCCACCTGAATCGTCTGCGGATTTTTTGCAAGGAACTGTGCAACCGCTCTGGCGGCATACTCAAGGTCGCCGCAGCGCTGATTTTCATCGCTCTTTTCGGTGTCGACCTTGCTGTGCAAAAAGTCGATCCCAAGCAGGGTATCGATAATCATCTGCTCGTTGTTGGCGGTATCGTCCGTGATCGTTTTTGCTGCGGCCTCCTGTGCCTGCATCTGCTTGGCTTCCCGTCTGGCGCGCCAGTTTGAAAAGGGATTTGTAAATTTTGTTGTCGTTCCGCTGCTTTTGCTGTGGGTGGGTCTTGGCATAGTGATTCTCCTCTCTCCAATGGAGTTTTTATTCTACAAATTAGAAATCAAAATCGGTGTCCCGAATGATGTATACGTCCTCTGCCGTATTCGTGGAATCGGTTTTCTCCGGTTTTTCCTCCTGCATTTCATCCAGTGCCGCATTCAAGATATCCGGCACCTGATTGGGAAGCTCTGCAATCTCGACTGCGGACAGCTTTACGGTCATCGCCAAAATTGCGTCCTGGCACTGGCTCATTTGCTTTGGCAGCACCTCAAGCTGCGCCGTGATCCGTTTGCGTACCTCCAGCCCCAGGCGGCTTTGTGCGACCGTTTTGGCTTCCAGCTTGCGCGCCTTCTCATATTGATCGGATAAATTGATGTAGGTTTGATAGGACTTTATGATTTTTATAACATTCTCCACGATGTCTTCCTGCCAATCATGGACATGGCCGATGGCAAAATCGATGGCCTGAATGCAGATTTTGTAAGTATTGATGTCCTTCGCTTTCCATTGCCGCAGCGCGCGATCCAGCAGGGCTTCCAGCTCGGTTACAATGCTTTTGTTTTCCGCGCAGCAATACGGATTGCAGACAACGGCGCCGATGTGGCGGATCGCCTGCACGGTCGATCCGTCCTCCTCCAGTGCCTTTGGCAACGGCAGCTCCGCGCATTTGGCGGCGTAGCTGTGCGCCACATGGAACATGGCTCTGCCCTTGACCGACGGATTCGACCCGCCGGCGCTCTCACGCACCAGCTCGTCCCAAAAGCTGTCCCGCAGCAGCGCCTGATAGAGTGCAGCAAAGGTGATGCGTCCGCCGATATTGCCGGGCGCACGCCGCGTACCGTTGCCGGAGCAGGCGGCGATCAGGCAGGCCGAAATGCGTTCAAGATCGTCCAGCTGCTCCAAGCGCTCCGGCTTGCCCATGGCGGCGCGCAATACGATGGGATAGACCGTTTCCATCGAATAAGCGCTCAGGAAGGTGCAGCGGCCGGGCATGGACTGCTGCAAATATTCATAAGTTTCGTGATTTAAAATCGTCTTGCGCAGCGCGACGCAGAATGCTTCCTGCGCAAGAATACTGTCCTTGTGCTGCCACTGCATATTGTCCTCGGCGTAGCATGAGGCCGTCAGCACAAGGGCGCCGTTGCCGGACGGTGCATGGATCAGCTTTACAATTTTATCGAAGCATTCTTTCCAGTTTGCCCGCGACATCACCTTGTAAAAATCCAACGCAGGGCAGACAATCGCCGTTTTGCCCTTCAACCACTTTTGGAAGCATTTTTGTGCTTTCCCGGCGGAGGAGAGGGTCTGCTGTGCGCCATGCAACCAGTCGCTGGGAAGAATTTTGTTGCAATCTCCAAAGGTGTGGATGGAAAATCCCTTGTCATCCTCACTCGCGCGAAGAAAGCACACCGCACTATATTGCTCCCTGAGGCTAAGCCAAAGGAATTGGTGCAAATTCAGCCGCAGAAGGCTCTGTGTAAAATAGCTGTCATTTTCATCTGCAAAGACAAGCTGCAGACCGGTTCCGACGGAAAACAAGGTGATCCCCCCCACCTATGTGAATTGAATGGCAGTTAAAAGAGCGAAAAATATGCGGACTCGGCGGTTTCTCCCATATCATTTTTCAAAAGTAGCTGCCAGCTGAAGTCTGCGCACAAGCGGAGTCCCACCTCCTGCAACGCAGCGCCGGGCAGATTTGCGATTTCAACACTCTGCTCGCTTTGCTCCGAACCGTAGTCGATAAAAACGGTAAGGGACAGGTTTTTTTCGTCGGGAATCCGGGCGAATTTTTGTTCCAGCCAATATTCCCTGCCGTCAAATGCCGGTTCCTCGCAGAACAAAAGCCGCTCGTCATGATCCAGCACGATGCTTCCGTCTGCTTCTTTCCAATGAAAAATCACAATTCCGATGCGCACCGCCTGAAGAAAGCCCTGACGGTGCCGCTCGATCAGAGGTGCGATCAGATTTTCGCCATTGTCGATTTCTGCCGGGACGGCGATCACCGGGAAGTTACATCTCGGACAAACGACGCCTTCAAATTCTTTGTTGCATACAAGACATTTCATCACGTTTCCTCCAATTTCAGACGGTCGGCGCAGCGAACGAGTGCTTCACTCAGTTGACTGATTTTTGCTGTCATCACACTCAATCCCTGCCGAATGGAATATTCTATTTCCATCGGTTCAAAGCCCAAATAGGCTGTCATATCGGCAACGGCTCGGCTCAGGCTCTTATGAACTGCCCGCAGCGCATCGAGCTGGCGCGCCAAAGCGCGTGTTTTTTCCAGATATTCCGGGGTCACGCTTCGCGCCAACTCGTCTTTGATGCAGCGAATTGTTTTCACGTTTTTCCGGTTGTCCTCCACGATTTTGCTAAGCTCGGCACGTTTCGCGCTGATTTGCGCCAGCTGTGCAGACAGCGCCTCGATCTGCTTCTGCATGGCGGCGCATTCGGCTTCGGTATTCTCCAGCTGCCGCTGTTCCTGCTCCAGCTGATTTTTATAGGTTTGTGCGCGGCCTTCGATGCCGGTATCTCTCAATTCCCGAATTTTTTCTTCCAAGGCTTCGATCTCGTCATGCAGCAGACCCGTGCTTGTTGCCAATGCAGCGTGCTCGGTGCGCAGCGCTTCCGCCTTTTTTTCCAACGGTTCGGCCTCTTTCGTCAGCTGCTCCAACGCGGCCTGCAGCTTTGTCAGTTCTTCTTCCAGCTGCGTTTTTGTCGCCTGCTTTTGCGCAAGCCTTTCCTCGGCCGCCTCTTTTTCGGCCTTTTGTGCTCGGCTTTGGCTGTCCGTTTCGTAGATTTTTGCTTCTACGGCCTGTATATTTTCAAGCAGCGCTTCCCGCTGTGCTTCCGCTTGGGAAAGTGCCTGCTGCTTTTGTGTCAGCTCCTGTTGCTTTTGACGCAGTGTACTCTCGACCTTGTCGATTTCATCGTTGGTTGCGTTAATTTTGGATATTGCCGCCGCAAGCTCGGCGTTGCGCGTTTTCAGCGCTTGCTCCTGCTGCAGCTTGCTGTGCATTTGCTGTTCAAGCTGCGCAAGGTCGTTGTGTAGCGGCTGTATATGATTCGTAAGGAACGCGTCCAGCTCCTGCTGTAAGCCCTCGATTTGGCTTTTTAACGTTGCTTCTTCGGCGGTTTGCTTTGCCTGTTGGTCGGAAAGCTGCTGTTTTTGCGCAGACAGGCTCCGGCAGGCTTCCTGCAACGTCTGTAGTTCGGCGTGCGCTTGCGCAAGCTCTGTGTTTAACTGGTCGCGCTGGGCTTCCAGCGTTTGGCGGCGCTGCGTGTCGTCTTGCAGCTCCCGGCTCAGATTTTTCGATTCGGCAGTAAGCTCTGCGCATTGGGCGCGTAGCGCGCTTAGCTGTGCGCCGGCCTGGGCGCAGTCAAAGCACTGCAGCTGCGCAAGCTCCTGCTGCGCTTTTTCGATGGCTTCTCCGATGCGTTCGCATTCGCGCTTTCCGGCTCGCGCGGTTTCGAGCTGTTCGGAAAGCTGCGTTAATTTCAGCGTCCCGGCGCGCAGCTCCGCAGCGACCGGTTCCAGGCTTTGCAGGGTACGTTCCGCTTGCCTGCATTCATTCACCATTTCCTCCAAGCGGTCACGGTTGCGCAGTAAATCGTCCTTTTTCGCATCGTAAATATTCAAAATATTCCTGAGAATCCGGAGCATAGCGGTTGGGAGCCGTTCATCTCCCATTTCCAGCCGGAAAACATCCCTGCCGGCTTCGGTCTTGACATCCTTGAGCAATTGCTCGACCAGGATCATGACGTCATAGGCTGTCAGCTCTTCCGCTCCGACCTCACCAAAATTATCCAGCGAGGTACGTATAAAATCAAACTTCATCATTTACCTCCGCAGGATCCTATTGACCCTCAAAAATTCTTACCTCCGTGAAAGGCTCTACCAGTTCCGTAAACACGCTCAGGGGTACGGGGTCGGGATTTTTTGCATTGGGATGGAAGCACGGGTCTGCGGTCAGATGGATCGTCAGGAACTCGTTTTCATCCATGGAAAAGCCGCAGTGCCAAGCCAAGATCCCGTTGGTTTCCATTCCCTTCAGCTTGGTGATAAACTCGCGCCGCAGCGTATAGATGCCCGTTCTGGACTGATCCGGCGTGGAGTCAATTGCCAGCTCCGTAATCGCCTTGGCCAAGCTGGCGATCGGCTGGGGCACCCCCGGCTCGTCCTCTCCGTTCTTGTTTTTCGCCAACAGATAGCAAATCTTGTTGGGAACGATCTCCTGTCCGTAACGAATGCCGAAGTACCGGCGGTCTACGGTTTTCCCGCTGCCGACCACCTCTTTCAAAATCAGGCCGACGGAGTACCGCGCCACACGTTTTAAATTGACCACGCCCTCGGCCAGCAGCGCTGCGCCCAGGGAGATGGCTTTTTCCCGGTTTTTGATGTTGATATTTGCCGTGCGCGAGTCCTTGCCGACAAAGTTGTAGATTTCCTGAATTTGATTTTGTACCAGCCAGTAAGTGCCAAAGCCGCCCACCAGGGCAATTTTGAATTTTTCGGAATTGCCGGAGCGAGGCGAGGTGGGGTCGATGCCGGTCAGCGCTTGCACCTGCTGATTGATCGCGCCGAGTTTTTCGCGCAGTACAGGGGCGATAATGTCTTCATAAGCGACATATAAGTGCTTGTAGGTCACGGATAATTTTTGCCCCGCGTACGGCAAATTGAGCGCCACGGAGCTATCCGTTTGGAAGAAGGACAGATCGTCCTCATAGCTGGAAAAGGTATCGTTTACGGTTTTCTGCTTGGTCAGCAGGAATTCTTCCAGCTTTTTCACGGCCTTCATAAAGGGCACGCTGGTGTAATCCGGCGCAGCATCTGCCTTGAGCAGGCCGCGCTCCCGGAGTGCGTATGTAATGACGCCTTGCATATACGCAATACCCGCCACGCCGACAGAGCCTTCGCCGGACGCATCGGGATGGTTTTCGCCTGCGCCGTCCCCGACGCAGTATTTAATATCGATGGATTTTCCGTCCTTATCGGTGGAAATCTGTGTCAGCGTAATGTCGAGCGTACCGCCGCCGTAGTCGATCAGCAGCAAATGTCCGTTGAACGGCTTTTTGGCAGCGCACTTGTATTCATAGGCAAAGTAAGAGCTTGCCGCTTCCGGCTCAGAAACGATGCGGATATGGCTGGCATCCAAATCGATGCCGTTTTTGGGATCCTCCGCAATTTCGCGCAGGATATCGCGCAGAATCGCTCTGCCGTCGAGCGTCCGCACGGTCTTTGTCCAGCTTTCGGGCACGCAAATCACCAAATCGGTGCAGGCAGTACTCTCCGTTTCGATCAGCGCCTGCTTCAGTGCCATCTGCAAAAACAGCTTGGCTGCATATCGCGGCGAATTTTTTCCCGTTGTGCCGGAATAGCCCCGCTTTTTTAGCATATTGATATTGTTTTCATTGAGCAGCATTTTGAAGGCATCCAAAACCTGATAGTCTTCATCGCCGATATTATTCTTCGCCGGCGTGCCGTAGTCGATATCCCCAAACTGATTTTGGCTGATCACTGTTGGCAGACTGCCCTGATCGCCCTGCAGCTCGATGGCTTTTGGCTGCTGGGACTGGTGGTCAAACACAGAAAAAGTAGAATATGTACTGCCAAAATCAATTCCAATCTTCATTTTTGCGCTCTCCTTTTCATTCTCTTTCATCATTTATCACGGTGCAGATCACCGGATGAGCAGATACAGCACGAGCTGCACCGCAAAAATCGCCGGCATTCCCCAAACAAAATACCAATGCCGCGTCTTGTGCCGCACAAGCCACATTCCAAGCATGGCCCCAACGCTTCCGCCGATTACCGCCAACGCAAACAAGGTTTTTTCCGGTATACGCCACCGGTATGTCATCGCCCGCCTTTTGTCAACCAGCATAGCAGCAAAGGAAACGATGTTGATTATTACAAGATATAAAATCCACCATGTCATGCATATCACCTACAATGCATTTGTATCAGCCGCCCCGCGCAGAATTTATGGCAGGCGTTCCTTAACGCGGTACACTGAACCCGGTATCATAAGGTGTTTCCACCTGGTCACATTGCACTCGCCGGAGTCGTTTCTCCCGGTAGCAACCACGGTTCCGTCCCTGCGAAGCCCTACAGTGTGCCGGCTTCCGGCAGCTATGGCTACGATCTGCGTCCATTGCCCCACGTTGCACTGCCCATTCTCATTGCTTCCGGTCGTAACGGCAGTGCCATCCTTGCGAAGCCCAACCGTGTGCGCCCCTCCTCCGGCAACCGCCACTATATCTGTCCATGCGCCGACATTGCACTGTCCCCGCCCATTACATCCTGCGGCAACAACGCTTCCGTCCTTACGGACGCCGGCAAAATGGTGATCTCCTGCATAAATCGCAACAATGTCACGCCACTGCTCAACTTGATGCAACCTATTCGTAAGATCCTCGCCACAAGCGCGCACTGTTCCATCACCAAACAGTGCTAAGGTAAAGCCGTTGCCGGCGGCAATTGCAGTCACATTAAACCATCGCTTAGCTATTCTTCTCTGAGCACGGTCTGTTATCACCACCGTACCGTCAGCTATCAGTCCGGCAACGTGATCCTTGCCTGCGGAGATGGCAATGATATTATTCCAATCGGCGGTATTGCTTATTTGCCCGTTTCCATAACCTGCGGCTACAACGGTACCATCCGCTCTCAATCCATAAATCTGATAGCTTCCTACGGCAATTGCGACAATATTTTTCCATGTGACGACAGCGTCGCGTGGGTTTGCCCAACGGGATGTTATCAATACGGTTCCGTCGTTACGGACTCCGGCCGTAAAAAGCGAGGCAGCGGCAATGACATTATGTGATATTGGAATTTCGTATATATGTTCTCTCGCTTCGGCAGAACAGCCAATCAAAACCGGTGGGATATTGGTGTGTTGTTTCAAAATTGTGTCGATGTCAGTTTGTTTTCCGCATTGAAGACACCGAAGTGCAAGCTGCTGCAAGTCAAATGCAAACGCCGTCCCGCCGCACAGCGTGCAGGCAAAAAGGCCTTGCTCCGCCGGCGCAAGCCACTTGGCGCGTCTTGCACTTAAGGGTTGTGCCGAAGACGGCAGCCTGACCAAAGTAGGGAACTGCTCAAAATTATCGCTGTGACAAAATTGGCATTTGGGACAGGTACGGCTTTCGATTCCTTCTGTCATGCAAACAGGACAAGTCCACACTGCCAAAACCCCTTTCCAACAATTATAAATATTATAGCGCAAAAAGCACAAAGAACAAGCGATATTTCCTGTATAACTATAACGCACACGCAGCGGCAAGCGATGATGATATATTCAAGACATCACAAGCAACCGGTTTTATTCTCTGAAGCAGTCCTCTTCATCGATTTCTTGCGCGACTTCGGCGCCGACCGTCAGAATATCCTTCCATTTTTTCGCGTTACACTGCCCGTAATCATTTGCACCGGTGGCTACAATAGTGCCGTCTGCGCGCAGGCCGACCGTGTGACAGTTGCGCGCGGCGATTGCAATGATTTGTGTCCACTAGCCGACGTTGCATTGCCCTTCGTCATTGCTTCCTGTGGCCACAACGGTACCGTCTTTGTGCAGGCCAACCGTGTGGTTCAACCCCGCAGCAACTGCCGTGATGTCCTTCCATGCGTGAACGTTGCACTGTCCGCGACCGTTCCAACCCGTAGAAACCACGGTTCCGTCCGTTTGGATGCCGACGGCGTGGTTATCGCCTGCGCTGATGGCGACAATGTTGTGCCAGTCGGAAACGTTAAATTCATCGTCGCCATAACAGTATCTTCGACAAATTCCCACATCCCCATTGCCGAACAAGGCCAGCGTGAGATTCCCGCCGGCGGCCACCGCGACCACATTTTTCCAGTGCTTCACGGTCTGCGTTTGCGTGCTGTCGGTTACAACAACGGTTCCGTCAGCAGTCAGTCCCGCCGAATGATTGGAGCCGGCAGAAATGGAAACAATGTTTTTCCAGTTGTCGGTATTGCACGCGGCTTTGTTTTTCCAGCCTGTCGCGATGACGGTTCCGTCTTCCTTCAGGCCGAGTATATGATAATCGCCGGCGGCGACCGAAACGATTTTTTCCCACATTCCGACGTCGCTGTAGCGTTTTAAATCCGTGATCAACAGTTTTTTTCGTTTTGTAATTGCCGCCGTGAAGAAGATGCCGGCCGCAATTGCACTGCGCGGCGCCGAGATCATGTCAGTTGCAGGGGAAGCTCCCTTCCAGACCGCACCAACATCGACCCGCGCACCGCATTGGGTGCAGCGGTAGCAGCGTTGCTGCAAAAGGATCGCAAACGATGTCCCGCCGCACGCAGAGCAGGTGAGCACTTCCTCCCTCCTCGCCGCCAGCCATTTTGCACGGCGCTTACTCAGCGCCTGTACGGTGCCGGGCAACGGGATCAGGGTAGGGAACTGCTCAAAATTATCGCTTAGATGGTATTGACACCTTGGGCAGGCATCATCTTCAATCTTTTCTGTCTTGCAAACAGGGCAAGTCCACATGACCGAAACTCCTCTGTATTGAAATATTCCGGCGCAAACCGTGCGCCCATTTTGTGCGTTTCTTTCCCGCGTGTATAAATGTGTTCCTAAAGACAATTCTACTGGAGCTTTTTGGCGCACCTTGCTGCCCAATCGGCAGAATTGCTAAAATTACCAAGCGACTCAAAAATTGCTTTTGCCATGGAATAGTTCCCGCTGTAGTAGAGATTACATGCAGCCCCATAGTCACACCACTTTGCCATATCGGCAGAGTTCTTATAATAACCAAGCGATTTAAAAATTTGTCCTGCTTCTTCGTACTCCCCGGCAGCATATAGGCTAGATGCTTCATTATAATTTAGCGAGCATCTTAGCGAACTTCTACTTTCAAAGAATATTAGTATAGCAATTACTGCTACAGCCAACAATGCAAAAAGTGCAAAAATCTTGCGCAATTTTTTCGCTGTCGATGATTTGCTTTCAGCTTGGGGTGCTGTATCATCTGTGGGAATGTCGCTTTGGGAGGTTTCTACGACAGCCCTTTCAACCGGCTTGGGCGGTTCGTTTTTCTGTGCATTGCGTTCCGTCTTGGGAGAAGGGGAACGGTCGACTTTATGGGCGGCATCGATCTGTATAATGTTTTGGCATTGTGAACAGACGTATATTCCTTCACGTGCATAGACAACCAGCTTGTCGCTCTGGCAGCGCGGGCACTGCAAGGGCTTGCTGTCCGTCAGCTCGGAGCGCAGCACTTTCGGCCGGTACGCATGGCTTTGGATGGGAGCAATGCGTTTGGTGAGCGTGGGGTAGCATCTGTAATTTGCGCTTTGGTCAAAGTCACATTGCCGGCAAAGCATACCGTCGCGATTGTCTTTTTCACAAACGGGACAAATCCACATTGTTCTCTCTCCTTACGGCGTTTCGAAGATTGTTTTCGGGCGTCTTTGCGTGATTAAACCGCCACAAGTTTCGGTTACCACAAATTTGGTCCCGTCATCGTTTTCGGTTTCCACGAATGTGATCACGTCATCGTTATGTGCAGGCTCGGTTATTGCATAAAGTGGCGAATGGATCGAGCTGGCGGTTATCGCAGTAATGCACGCCAAAAACGCGATCAGCACAAAGGCCGCAAGAAAACGGCGTGCCAAGCCGTATGCTGAAACCGGATCTTCTTCGTCCGCCGAATCGTCTGCAAGCGGCTGCTGCACTTGGGGAACGCTGAGCGGCATGATGTTGTGGCATTGCGTGCAAACGCAAGCGCCCTCCTCTGCGCGAATGATAAAACGGTCATTCCGGCAGCGGGAGCACCGCAACGCGCTGTCGCGCGCCTTGGGCGGCGGACTTTGGACGTAGGAAGAACCTGCATACAATGTGGGATAATGGATATAATCGGTACTCCGGTCAAAGCCACATTGCCGACAATTTCCGTCGGCTTGATTTTCCGTTCCGCAAACGGGGCAGATCCACATAACGTTCGCCTTCCTTTAAGGTGCAATCCTGCGCGATCAGGTCAAAATGGTTATATTGATATTGTAGCATAAGAAAGCAAAAAGGACAAGCGCTATTTGTCCATAAACTGCATATAAATAGAATATTTGTCGTTTTAGCGACGAATTTCTGCCGCTGCACCCGCCGTTTGAATTTCCGTCCAGCTTGTCACGTCGCACTGCCCGGAATAATCTGCCCCGGTGGCCACAAGGGTGCCGTCAGCGCGAAGCCCCAGGGTATGATGGCCACACGCGTAGATCGCAACGATTTGGCTCCACTGCCCCACATTACACTGTCCGTCGAAATTGTACCCCGATGCAACGACCGTACCATCTCTGCGCAAGCCGACCGTATGCGTCCAGCCGATGGCAACCGCCGTGATGTCGGTCCAGTTTTGGACATTGTATTGCCTGTAATTGTTCCATCCGATGGCAAGTACGGTTCCATCCTTGCGAACCCCTGCGATTTGGGCATTTCTTGCGCAAATTGCAACGATGTCGTGCCATCCGCTAAGGTCATATTCTTTATAGGAACGCGTTTTTTTGCAGCAAATATCCACGCGGCCGTCCTTGAACAGAGCCAAGGTGAGATCTTCTCCCGCCGCGATCGCAATTACATTTTTCCAGTGCTGTGCCTTAAGCTGCTGTGCCGCGTCCGTAATCACCACAGTGCCGTCCGCCATCAGTCCTGCCGAATGGGTCGCGCCGGCAGAAATGGCAACAACGTTCCGCCAACTTGCGGTATTGCGCACCGAACCGCTTATATCGCCCGCAGCCAAAACGGTACCATCCGCCCGCAAGCCGAGCAAATAGTAATCCCCCGCAGCGATGGAAACGAGGTCGTTCCAGTGCTCCGCCGCATAGGACAAGTTGCGGTACTCCGGCGGACACTTTGTGATCAGCAATGTTCCATCGCGGCGAATCGCGGCCGTATATGTGATTCCGCCGGCAATCGTACTGTGCGCCACCGGGAATGCACCCACCGGTTGCGCCCAATTTCCGCCAATGCCGATTTTTCTGCCGCATTGCAGACAGCTACAGCTGTGCTGCCGCAAATTTACTGCAAACGCAATTCCGCCGCACCGTTCGCAAACGAGCGTGCCCTCCCCGGCCGTAGCCAGCCACGCAACACGCCGTCTGCGCAGGCTCTGCACACCGTTGGGCAGCCGGCTCAGGGTGGGGAATTGCTCAAAATTATCACTGGGACGGTATTGGCACCGTGGACAAACACGGTGCTCTGTATTTTCCGCATTGCAAACAGGGCAAGCCCACATCCGGCCGCAGCTCCTTAAGAATCAAATTTTTAAAAGTGATATTTATATTGTAGCACAATATGGCAAAAAAACAAGTGCTATTTGCACCGAATCGGCTTATGCTTCTTCCGCCATGCGCGACAGTGCATCCGGATCCAGGATGCGGTAGCGTTGGGGTGTTTTCATCAATATCCCGCGTTTGACGAAATCGGGCGACACACACCTATTCCGACAGACTAAAACCGGGGCTGTCACACGGTATTTGTGTGACAGCCCCGGTTGGTTTTTATCGGGCTTTATTTGAGAATCCAGTTCTGTGCGCCGGCAAAGCCGTTGTTTGTCCACATACCGACATTGTTGTCGTTGCACGCTTTACCGTTGTCCGTGTCCAGCGAGAAGTCGCCGGTTCTGTTGATGAAGGTATAGGTGCCGTCACGGTTGGGCAGGACCCTCCAAAGCTGTGCGTTGGCGGCTCCGGCGTTTGTCTGGCAGATGTTGACGCCACGGGTGCCAAGGCCGTTTGCCGTGCCAAGCAGCTTGCCGGTTGCGCAGCAGGTGATGGTGTAGTAACCATTGCCTACGTGCTTAAACGCAAATTTCTGGTTTTGTGAGTTTCCGTTTTGCCAAAGGTGGGCATTGCTGCTTGCAAGGTCGATATCCAGTACAAAAGCGCTGTTTGCCGAGCTGCAAATGGAGTAGGTGCCATCCGGAAGAACTGCGTGTACTGCCTTCAAGACCCATTTTTGTGCTGGCGTTTTGGCGTCATGACTCCACAGCTGCACGTTGGTGCCGTTGGTGAGCGCATTGTTGGACAAATCCAGATACAGGCCATTGATTTTGCTGACCAAACCATAGGTTCCGTCCAAGTTGGGGATCAACGACCACTTTTCATTGTTGCCGGGTGCATTGGTCGTGCCCCACTGAATGACATTGGTGCCGTTGGTCATGCCATTGTTGTCCACATTCAGCCACAGGCCGGAATGAAGAGCGCGGATGCCATAATAGCCGTCGTCAAATGCTTCGAGCACAAATTTCTGATTCGCGGCGCTGAAGTTCTGCCACAGATGCAGGTTTGCAGACTGCGCAGTGCTGACGCCGCTGATATCCAACGCGTAATTGGTATCGCCGGAGGCGGCGATGGTATAAACGCCGCTCAGGCCAATGGTTGCAGGCGCCAGATTCCACTGCTGCGCCGTGCTCCAGTTCAGCTGCCAGCACTGGATGTTCTTGCCGGTGGTGGGCTGACCGCCGCCGTTCATATCCAATGCCAAGCCGTTGCACTTGGAAATGAAGATGTACGAGCCGTTATAGGGAACTGCAAGCCATTTCTGGTTGGAACCGCCATTTACGCTGTGCTGCTCGATGTTTGTGCCGTTGGCGGTGCCCTTGGCGTGGACATCAAGCACCTTGTTGGTGTGGGTCGCGCGGATGGTATAGTAGCCGTTGCCGTCTGCCTGGATGGCAAATCTCTGATGGTTTGCAAATGCATTCGGAGCCATTGCGACATTGGAGCCGTCGGCTGTAGCCGCATCCATTACGCTGACGAGATAGTTGCCGTTTTCCTTGGCGTTGAGCGTGTAGACACCGTCCTGCAGGACTGCCTGCGGCTTCAGAACCCACTTCTGTGCGTTGCTGCCGTTTCTGTCCCAAATCTGCATATTGGTGCCGTTTGCAAGTGTGCCGCCGTTGATATCCAGCGCCTTGTTGCCGCACTGGGAAACGAAGGTGCAGGTGCCGTCGCCGTTATTCACAATGCGCCAGCGCTGTGCAGGGCCACCGTTATAATCATACTGCCAGACATTGGTGCCGTTTGCGGACTGCTGGCCCCAAACGTCCAGATATCTGCCGGAATGCAGGCTTTGGATGGTATAATAGCCATCGCCCATGGACCAGAGGATCCATTTCTGGTTGTTGCCGTTGGCAAAGCTCCACAGGTGAATATTTGCCTGGTTTGCGGTGCTTGCGCCGCTGACATCCACGCAGAAGTTCGGGCTGGCAGCATTGCAAATGGTGTATACACCGCTGGGCACATTGTTGTAGTCAACCCCCGGATTGAGTGCAGGGATGGTTTGCTGTGCGACCAAAACCGTGCCGCAAACGCTGCAGTGGCTGCCTTCGGTCAGGCCGTCATCACTGTCGGTCGCTGCAATGGCCGGATCGGTGACCGGGGTATGGGCGAGCTTTGCGACGGTCTGCTGTGCAACCAGAACCGTGCCGCAGACGCTGCAATGGCTCCCTTCGGTTTTGCCGGCTGCGGTGCAGGTAGCTGCCACGGCAGGATCGGTGACTGCCACGTGACCCTTTGCGGGGATGGTTTGCTGTGCAACCAATACCTTGCCGCAAACGCTGCAATGGCTGCCTTCGGTTTTGCCGGCTGTGGTGCAGGTAGCTGCCACGGCGGAATCGGTCACTACGGTATGCGCTGCGGGAACGGTTTGCTGTGCAACCAGAACCTTGCCGCAAACGCTGCAATGGCTGCCTTCGGTCTTGCCGTTTGTGGTGCAGGTAGCTGCAACGGCGGGATCGGTTACTGCGGTGTGGGATGCGGGAATGACCTTCTGTGCAACGAGAACCTCGCCGCAGGTGGAGCAGTGGCTGCCCTCGGTTTTGCCGTTTGTGGTGCAGGTAGCTGCCACGCCGGGATCCACAACAACGGTATGTTCATGGAGCGACTCCAGCGTCCACTTCTGTGCGGTGCCCCAGTTGAGCGTCCAGCACTGAATATTGATGCCATTGCCTGCGTTGCCGCCGGACATATCCAGCGCCAGGCCGTTGCACTTGGAGATCAGCATATATGCGCCTTCGTAGGGAAGCAGTGCCCACTTCTGTGCATCCGTGCCGTTAGAGGTATACTGCTGAACGTTGGTGCCGGCAGTGAGGCCGCCGCCCTTGGCATCCAGCACCTTGCCGGTTGCCACGTTTGTGATGGTGAAGTAACCCTCGCCGTCTGCCTGGAATTTAAACTTCTGGCTGTCGCCGTCATGGGCAGACCACAGATGGACATTGGTTTCGTCCTCCATGTGCACGCCATTGATATCCAGACGGTAGCCGGGATTTGCGGCATTCGTGATACGGTAAGTACCGTTCGAAATCATGGCCTGACGGGTCAGGACCCACTTCTGTGCCGAGGATGTATTGCACTCCCAGCACTGGATATTCTGTCCGGCCGTCGGCTGACCGCCGTTCGTCATGTCCACTGCAAGACCGTTGCACTTGGAGATGATCATGTAAGAACCGTCGCCATTGTCGCGCAGGCTCCATTGCTGAGGTGTGCCACCGATGTAGTTGCACTGCCAAAGGTTGGTGCCGCTTTCTGTTTTGCCGTAAGGCACATCCAGATAATGGCCGGAATTCAGGTTTTGAATGGTATAGATGCCGTTGCCCATGTGGTGGAGCACCCACTTCTGGTTGTTGCCGCCGTTGGCGCGCTGGACTTCCACATTATCGCCGCTATTTTTGCCGGAATTTGCAACTGCAATGCAGAAGTTTTCATCCGCCTGATTGTTCAGCGTGAAAACGCCGCTGGGAAGCATTGCGCCGCCATCGGGAATGCCGGGTTCGGCGGAGCAGGAGGTGAAGCCGGGGAAGTGGCGGACGGAATTGACGTAGGATGCGTAGGAGGAATAGCTGAAGCTGTTGTTGATATCCCAGTTCCACATCTTCGCCGAGTTCGACCACATACGGTCGATCAGGTTATAGGTGCGGTTGCCATCCGTACCGTTCCAGACTTGGCTTTCGTTGTTCCAGCCTGCCCAGTCGCCCCAAATCAGGAAGTACGCGCCGGCCACATTGTTGATCGTGGGGCTGCTTTGATTGTAGGCGTACATACGGGAAGGATTCCACTCGTTATAAATGCGATCCTCGGTGGAATGATGGAAGCCCCACCAATAGTTGTTCGCATCTCTGGCGTCGCCGCCGGAGGAGTTGTAGCGAAGGACATAGTAGCAGTAGTTATTGAAGCAGTTATACACCGGGTGTCCGTCATTGAGATAATTCCAGACGGAAGCGTTGGCCGAGCCCTGCCACAGGCAGATGCCGAGCGTGTTGTCGAGTGCAACGGAGGAGTTGCCGTACAGATAGTCGTTGAATGCACGCACGGAGTAGCCCTGATTGCGAAGCATTGAGCTAAGCTCGTTGATGTACTGCACAAACGTTGTGTAATTCAGCGTGCCGCGAATTTCGTCTGCGCCGATGTTCATCTTGTGGCAGCCCAGTCCCTTAAAGAACTTGGCATAGCCGTCGATCAGTGCCAGGGACAAATTCTTGGTATAGTCATTGGTGATATCCAAGGTGCCCCAGTTGCCGGAGGAGGAGTTGCTGTAACCGGAGTTCCACCAATAGAGCTTGGAGGGGCGGTTGGAGTAGTTGCGTCCATTATAATTAAAGCTAAACCAGTTGCAAGCACCGGAGGAGGTATAGCGATCGATCAGATATTCGCAGTGGCCGGGAACGTCCACAGCGGGGATGATTTCAATGTGATACTTCTTTGCGGTTGCCACGATGTCGCGAATCTGGGAGGCTGTATAGTTGTTGCCGCCGTTGGGATCGGGGTAGCTGCTCGCCCAAGAGGCTGCCTTATAGCCGCAGACCCAGCTGAAATTGTTGCCGTTGGCGTCTGCACCGTCCGACCAGATATTCATATGGATGCCCTGATCTTCGGTCATGTGCAGTTCCAAGGAGTTGTAGCCCATCCAGGACATTTCACGGATCAGGTTCTTGATCCACTCGACCGACCAGTATTTTCTGGCGCAGTCAAGTTGAACCACACGTTCCTTGGTGTCGGGGGCGTCTGTCATGGAGCAGGCGTTGAGTGTGTTGGAGCCTTTGGTGATAAAGGTTTTTAAAAGCGTCTGCAAACCGTAGTGCAGGCCATTATAGCTGTAACCGCCATAATAGCTGTCCGTGCTTTCAAGGGTGTAATACACGTTGATGGTATAGGAGGTAACATCAATTTTGTAGCCCTCGTTGCCCAGGCCGTAGATCTGCTTGATCATGATGTCACCGGCCTTTACGCCGGATTCCGTGCCGTAGACAATGGGCATCGTATTGCCGTTGGTCTTGCCGGCTGCGTAGAAGTTGGCTGCAGCAACCTGCACAGTTTCCAGCAGCTTGGCGTTGGGTGTGCCGTCGCACACGATATACAATCTTGTGTGTCCGGACAGGGTAAAGCTACCGCTTGCGTCGCTGTAGCTGTCGACGAGGCTTCCGATCACGCCGTTATTTGCTGCGGCTGCGGGCAGTACAAACATACCCAGCACCAGCGCGGCGCAAAGCAGAAGGGAAATCATACGTTTTGTCATCTTTTTCAATCTCCTTCCAAAACTGGTAGAACTTAACTTGCGGCATTATTATACAGTAGTTTTTTTGTTTTTGCAAGCAGTTTTTAATATTTTTTCATCTCATTTTTTCGTGCAAACGCATGGATGGCTCGTAACAGCTTATCTTTTTACGTAAATGTGCAGATATATCATAAAAACGCGGCTGATATCGCAAGCAGTTCCGTCATTTTGACCAAAGAACAGGGGGAAATGTATAACCCCCTAAAGCGGAAAAATATACGTTTTAATTCACGCTTCTTGGATAGAAACCCAGAAACAGCTCCATTTACCGATACTGCCGCAAATTATTATAAACCCGGACTTTCGCCCTGTGGCGCTTTGCCACGGCTAATCTGAACCAAGTTGCATAAAAACTGCACAAAAATAGCCAATCTTACACCGGTTGCGCTGTCTTGCACTGTAAAATTTTATTTCATCCACAACACCAACTGGAGAACGCCGTAAATCACCGGCTGGTGAACTAAGTACAGTTCCAATGAGTGGCGTCCGGCAAACCGCAAAAGGCGCAGGGGCGCGGCATCGGCGCGGACGCGCGGGAAGCGGGTTTTTTTCTCCTTATAAAGGATTCTTCCGAGAACGACTCCCAAAATGAACCATCCCAGATTCGGAAACAGCGGGAAATAATCGCCCGCAGCAAAATCCGGCAGACGCAGGCCGAACACAAACAACAGTCGCTGCCAGTCAAAGCCGCTTGCGGCCGGTGTCAGATAGAAGCTGTCAAACCAGAAGCCCAGCGCCACACTGACAACGCCGAAAACCGTCAGCACGGGTGTGGGCAGCTTTTTCAGCCAGGGATAGACGATCATGCACACACCCAGCAGGTGCAGCACGCCGAACTCGATCCGGGCGCTCGCGCTCAGCATTCCCAGCGCGATCATGGCGCCTGTGACAAGCGTAATCCCCATGCCGCAGCCCAGCACGATCAGCCCCCGCCGAAAGCTACGTGAGCCGAGCGTTGCGCTGATGCCGGAAATCACCACAAAAACGAAGCCGCCGTAGTGGAACAGCAGTTCCAGCGGCCCCAAGTGCAGCGCTAAATTCGCAAATTCGCCCAAATCATAGACCAAATGCGCAGCGAACACGAACAAAATGCAAAGACCGCGAAAGGCATCGATTTCCCAAATGCGCTGTTTTTTCACGATGCTTCCTCCTCTGCCTCCAGCTTGCGGTAATCCACCTTGCCCACCAGCGTTTTGGGCAGCTCCGTGCGGAACTCAATTTCATACGGCATGGCATATTTGGCGATGCACTGCCTGCAATAGGCAAACAGCTCCTCTTTCAATGCCTGTGACGGTGCAACACCGGGCGCCGGCACGACAAACGCCTTGATTTTGTGCATTTTATAGGGATCCCTCACGCCGATCACACACGATTGCAGTACCTTTTCATGCCGGTCAATCACATTTTCCAGTTGACTGGGGTAGACATTATAGCCCGATGTAATGATGATTCGCTTGAGCCGCTGTCGGAAGTAGACAAAACCGTCCGTGTCCATATAGCCCACATCGCCGGTGTGCAGCCAGATTTTTCCGTCCGCGTGGCGGCGCAGCACCAGCGCGGTTTCCTCCGGGTTGTCCAGATAGCCCAGCATAACGGTAGGGCCGCTGATGCAAATTTCCCCCTCAGCACCTGCGGGCAGCTCCTCGGTCGTGCCGACGGCCGTTATTTTATAATAGGTATCCGGGAAGGGCACGCCGATGGAACCCTTCTTTGCAAAATGCACCGGCGTCAGGCAGCTGGCGGTGACGCACTCGGTCGTACCGTAGCCCTCCCGGACTTGGATTTTTGCGTTGTGCGCCTTGAGGAACCGGTCGACCTTGGCCTTTAATTCCTCCGAGAGCGAGTCGCCGCCGGAGAACATCCCCACCAAAAAGGACAGATCTGCCTTCTGCATACCGTCCGCGCGGAGCAGTGCTTCAAACAGTGTCGGCACGCCGGGGATGAAATTGGGTTTTTTCTTCAGCAGCAGCTTGGCATAGATCTTTACGCCAAAGCGTGGCACCAAAATACACGTTGCACCGCCGACCAGTGCAGTATGGATGCCGATTCCCAGCCCGAAGCCGTGGAAGATCGGCATAACGGAGAGCATTTTCATCTCCGCTATGCTATCCTTGCACCCGCTGGCCGCGATGGTTTGCAGTGCAAGCGCGTTCATGTTGCGGTGGGAGAGCAAGATTCCCTTGGCCGTACCCGTTGTGCCGCCGGAATAGAGAATGGCGGCAGGGGCATCGGCATCCGCTGCGCCCTGTGACAGCACGGTATATTTCCCCGCATCCAAAAAGCTGCGCCAGCTGATATAGCCGGAAAGGGGCAGCTTGGTTTGCTTTTGCGTCAGGCGATAGCCGAGCTTCATCAGGGGCGAAAGCTCGTCAGCAACCGTTGCAACCACAATTGCAACCGGCGCATCGAGCCGATGCCGGATCGATGCCACTTTCTCATAGAATTGATCCAGCACCAAAATTCCCCGGCTGTGCGAGCCGTTGAGATAAAACACAATCTCCTCCGGCGCAGAAAGCGGATGTACCATATTGGCCACGGCGCCGATTTTGCTCAGCGCGTAAAAGCAGTCCACTGCCTGCGGCGTGTTGGGCATACAAATTGTAAACCGGTCGCCTTTCCCGATGCCAAGCGCCGTCAACGCTTTCGCCACGGCATCGACCCGCTGCAGCACAGCGGCATAAGTGGTGGTGCGGTTCATAAAATCATAGGCAATATGATCGGGGTAGCGCCGCGCTGCATCCGCAAGCAAGGCATAGGTCGTTTTGTCGGGATAGTCGAGGTGGGCGGGGATTCCCTCGTAAAATTTCAGCCACGGAGCCTCAGATGAGATAGACATAGACGAAGACCTTTCCATTTGTAAATATTTCCACCTACAGTATACAACATTCCCGGGAAAAATAAAATATGGAAAGTTTAATTTTTGGTGAATTTGTGCCGCAACTTCTTTACTTCCGCCACGTTTCGCGCTATACTGGAAGGGAAGTGGCGGAAGTTCCCACGCACAATTTCGCCGCCCGGAGGTTATTATGGCAAATTATCGAGAAAACGAGGACGATTTCATCCAGGCCATCGACAACTCCCTGCATGAGGAAATGCACGATCCCGTGGATGATTTTTTGTCCCAGATGCGCATACAAGCAGAAACGGAGGAGCCAACCCGCGTGTTTCAGCCCATTACCCAGCCGCAGATCAACGCGGCAAGAATCCCTCAGCCCGGCGCCCAGCCGTACCGCGCAGCTGCGCAGCAGCCGTATGGCGCAAGCGTGCAGCACTCCGCGCAGAAGCCGGACGCACCCGGCCAGGTGCGGGTATACAACAGAGATTATGTAAACCAAAAGCGCCGCCATGTGGAACCGGCGCAAAACCGGCAGCCGGAGCCGCCCCGCCGCGAATCGCCGGTCGCCGCCCCGCCCCGGAAAAAGAAGCGCCGCCATGTTGTTTTGCCGGTCGTGCTGACGATTTTGCTGGTGCTGGTCGTGTCGACGGTGGCTTTGTGGTTTTTGTACCCCAAACGCCCGGACGGCGCAGCGGCTGCCGGCAAGCAAGGCGATGTTTCCACCATTTTGGTATGCGGCACAGACCAGGAGGGCTACCGCACAGACACCATGATGCTGCTCTACCTGAACAACGACACCAAGCAGGCCAACCTGCTGAGCATTCCCAGAGATACCCGCGTTGTGGTCGACGGCGAATCCATGAAGCTCAACGCCGTCTACGGCTACGGCGGACAGGGCAAAAAGGGAATGCGGCTGCTGCTGGAGGAAATGGGCGATATTCTCGGCTACGAGCCGGATGCCTACGTTCTGCTGCACTTTACGGAGCTGGAGGACGTCATTGATACGATGGGCGGCATTGAATTTGATGTGCCTTGTGATATGTATTATGATGACCCGGCGCAGGATCTGCACATTGACCTGTCCGAGGGAATGCAGACGCTAAGCGGCAAAGAAGCGGTGCAGGTGTTGCGCTATCGGTCGGGCTATGCGCTGGCCGATCTTGAGCGTGTGAATGTGCAGCGTGACATGGTTAAGGCCGCGCTGGAGCAATGGCTCAAGCCCAGCAAGCTGCTGCGCGGGATCCGCTCGCTGGGCAAGCTGAGCGACGGCACCGAAACCAACATGAACTCGCGCAATCTGTTTTGGATCGCCAAGTCGGTTTACCACATCGGTCTTGGCAGTATGGAATCCTACACACTGCCCGGCAGCTGGGATTCGCCGTATTACTGGCTGGACACGGAGCAGTGCGCACAGATCCTAAACGAGTATTTCAATCCAACTGACGGCAAAATTACCGCCGACGATCTCGGCGGCTGACGAAATGTAAGGAGGGTAATCCATGCACAAGCCGGAAGAAATTCGCAATCAAAAACGACTCAAGGCATGGATTCTGATCGGTTCCGTGCTGTTCCTCGGACTGATCACCTACGCAGTCGGTCGGCCGATGCTGAAAATGGTGGACGACCCAACGCAGTTCCGCGCATGGGTCGCCGGTCACGGACTATGGAGCGACGTTGCATTTGTTTTGATGATGGTACTGCAAACGGTTATCGCGCTGATTCCCGGCGAACCGTTTGAAATTGCGGCCGGCTACGCCTTCGGCATCTGGGAGGGTACGGCGCTGTGCATCGTGGCAACACTGATCGGCAGTGCCATCATCTTTTGGCTGATGCACCGCTTCGGCATCAAGGTCGCACTGCTGTTCTTTTCGCAGGAAAAGCTCGAATCCCTGCCGCTGCGAAAAAAGGGCAGCAAGGCGCGGGCAGTTGTGCTGTTTTTGATGATTCTGCCGGGTACGCCCAAGGATTTGATCTCCTACGCCGCCGGGCTGACGGATATTCGGTTCTGGCCGTGGATGAGCATTGTGGCCGTGTCGCGAATTCCGTCGGCAATCACCTCCATTATCGGCGGCGATGCGCTGGGAAGTAAACAGTATTTGCTGATGATCATTGTATTTGCCGCAACGCTGGCCGTCAGCGGCATCGGTTGGCTGATTTATTATTGGTATTGTAAAAAACATAACCGCTCCGGCAAAGAATAAATGTTGATTTTTGTCGCTTTGGCGGTTATACTAAGGATATGTCAGAATAGGAGGTCATTGATATGGCTGTTAAAATTGAAAAAACCACCATTATTGGAGATATTTTGGACGTCGCACCGCAGACTGCGCCGCTGTTTATGGCAATCGGAATGCACTGCCTGGGCTGCCCGTCCTCTCGCGGCGAAACGGTCGAGGAAGCCTGCATGGTACACGGCATCGACGCTGATGCATTCCTGGCACAGGTCAACCGCTTCATCGAAGCCAGCGAAGCCAGCGAAAACGCTTGATTTTTGGGCTGCCAAACAAAAGCTTTGGCAGCCTTTTTCTATCTTAGAGAGGTATGTATGAACATTCCAATTTCAAAGCGCCTGTTGTGCTGCGCGCAGCTGGTTTCGCCCGGTGCGGCGGTTGCGGATATTGGCACCGACCATGGGTATTTGCCGATCTGGTTGGTTCGCAACGGCGTCTGCCATACGGTTTGCGCCGGCGATCTGCGCGAAAAGCCGCTGGAAAAGGCGCACGAAAACGCCCGGCGGTTTGGCGTGGCGGAGCAAATCCACTTTCGCCTGTCGGATGGTCTGGCCGCCTTTGCACCAAGCGAGTTTGACACGCTCATCTGCGCCGGAATGGGCGGTGATTTGATCCTCCACGTGCTGTCCGATGCCCCATGGCTGGCAGACGAACGCTACACGCTGATTTTGCAGCCGCAGTCCTCCGGGCAGGATCTGCGGCGCTGGCTGGATGCGCACAATTTTTATCTGACGCAGGAGCATCTGGTGTACGAGGGCGGGTTTTTCTACTCTGTTATGCTGGCAAAATTCGGCCACCCGATGCACCTGACGCCCGGTCAGCAATTCCTCTCGCCCCAGCTTTTGGAAGAAAATCACCCACTGCTGCCGCGTCAGATGGACAGGCTGATTGACAGTCTGCAAAAAACCGTCAGCGGAATTTTGGCTTGCAGAACAACCGTGGACGAACGGAAACTGGCCTATTACCAAGCCGCATTGCGGGAATTACAGGAAATGAGGAAGCAATATGACGACTGTTGACGACATTTTACATTATCTATTTTCCCTCGCGCCGGAATCCGCCAAGGAGGACTGGGACACGGTCGGCTTGTTTTGCGGACACGCCGGGCAGGCGGTGCAAAAAGCGCTCATCTGCCTTGACCCCACCGAGGACGCCATTGCAGAAGCCGCCGAAATGGGCGCGCAGCTGCTGATCACCCATCACCCGCTGCTGTTTCATGCGACAAAAAATGCGTCCGACCAGTGCTTTGACGGCAAAAAGCTGCTCGCGCTGATCGAACACGGCATCGCCGTTATCAGTATGCACACCAATCTGGACGCTGCCCCGGGCGGCGTGAACGACGTCTTGGCCGATGCGCTGCAACTGCAAAACCGCGAAATTCTGCATCCGGCAGATGATGTCTACGGCCTTGGCCGCATCGGAACCGTCCCCACGCAGTCCCTTGCCGACTTTGCCGATTTTGTGAAAACCGCGCTGCACGCGCCCGGTCTGCGCTATTGCGATGCAAACCGGCCGGTACATCGCGTGGCAGTCGGCGGCGGCGCGTGCATCGGCTTTTTGGAGGAAGTTGCCGCAAAGGGCTGCGACACCTTCGTCACCTCTGATGTCAAATATCACGAATTTCAGCACGCACAGCAATTGCGCGTCAACCTGCTGGATGTCAGCCACTTCGCCACGGAGAACCCGGTCTGCGCCTATCTGCAAAGCATCCTGCAACAACAATTTGCCGATGTCCGCTTCACCATCTCTGCCAGCCATCACGATATCGTTCAATTTGCATAAAAAATGCGCCCCACTGCATAAGCGGTGGGGCGCATTTTGGCTTTTTACTGTGCAAATACCTTTTTCAGATTGACAAAGGTCGGCAGGCCATCGGTGTGGCCCATCTTGGTTTCGCCCTGAATCAGGGGCAGGCAGTAGTTGATAAAGTCCTGCGTGACGCCGTTGCCCTCGGCGTTGATCCATTCCTGCGGAACCTTCTGCTCAAAGTTGGCGACCTTGCTCAGCTCGAACAGCTCATAATTGCAGTGGTAGCCGTTTTCGTCGCGGGTGCAGCGGAAGCCGACCATCTTGTCGGTTTCACCGGCCAGTGCGGATTCCACGGCGATCTTGCCGGAGTTGAAAGATTCCTCGATATCGGTTGCGGAGGCGCAATGTGCTGCACAGCGCTGCAACAGCGACAGCTCGATGCCGCGCACCTTGGCATTGGTTGCGGCCTTGATCACTGCGGCCAGACGAGCGGCCAGACCGCCCAACTGTGCATGGCCGAAGCCGTCGGTGCCGGAGGTCTTTGCCTCGGACACGAAGGAGCCGTCGGCATAGTGGACGCCCTCGGAAACGGCGACCAGGCAGTTGTGCTTTTGCTCATAAATCCGCTTGACGTCGGC